>NZ_JBEZYD010000050.1:0-86390 GCF_040638335.1 Nonomuraea sp. NPDC026600 | reverse complement strand
TGTACCCGCCCCTCTGCCCGTACCTCATATCCCCGGCATACACCAGAGACAGCAGGCAGTCACGACTCTACGACTCTACGAATTCATTCTGTGTAGCCGTCGCCGGGCAGCGATCCGGCGACCATGCCGCTCATGCTGCCGCCGGTGCCGCCGGCCTTTTTCGCGGCGGCGACCGCCTGGGAGATGATCGTCTGCGCTGTGCTGATGATGGAGCCCAGCATCGACTCCATGCCGACGTTGAGACCTTCCATGGTCATGACGCCGACGTCGGCCATGACCTGCGACGGCGATTTGATCTTGAGTTCTTTCTTGATCGCCGCCACCAAAGCTTTGACGATCTTCTCCATCGCCTTATCGATCTTCTTCAGGGAATCCTCAAGCCCCTTCAAATAGCCCTCGCCAGACTTTTTCCCGACGTCGTACATGGCGTCCGCCGAGGCTTTGCCCAACTTCTTCGACGCCTTATCGACAGCGGCTTGCGCCTTGTTCAACGCCTTGATTTCGGAGCCGTCGCTGCCCACCAGCATTTCAGCGAACGTCGCGCCCTTCTCGACCCCGGCATCAATGATGTCCTGAATGATTTTCTTGTTCAGGCCGCGCGCTGCGAGAGTCTTGATGTTGTTGGCGAAATTGTTGATCGCGGAAGCCTTATTCCTCAACTCGGCCGCCATGTCCCCGGCGCCGGTCAAATCCTCAGCCTTCAGGCCGGTGATATTCGCCCATTCTTCGGCCGTACCTGCGACCTGCTTGGCGTACTCCTTCGCCGCGGCCAGCTTCGCCACCAGCTCCTCGCGCTGCTTGGCCAGAGCGGCGAGCGAGTCGTTGCCGCCCTTGATGAAGTCCAGCAGCCCGTCAGCGACGTCCGGCTTGGACTTGAACGCCTTCTTGACCGTGTCGACCATCTTCTCGACGGTCGACTTGACGTTGCCGTTCTCGGCCTCCAGGCCCTGAATCAGCCCTCGGACCGTCCACTTGCCGATCTCCGCGAACACGGTCGACGGCGAGTGAATGCCGAGGAGGTTCTTGGCTCCGTCGACCGCGGACTGGACAACACCCCGGGCTGCGTTGGCCAGCTCAGCGGCCTTCTCCCGGACGCCGTTGATCATGCCATTGATCAGGTCACGCCCAGCCTGCAGCAGCCACGTCCCCGCCTGGGACGCGATGCTCTTCAGGTTCGACGGCAGCGCCTTCACCTTGGCGACCAGATCGTCGATGCCCTTCTGGCCGCGGGCCTTGATGTCGTCCCAGTTGAAGCCCATCGCCTGGCCGAGCAGCCGCATTCCGGAGTCGGCGAGGGAACGGATGCCGCGCGTCCCGCCCTCGACGATGCTGCCAAGGCCGTCCCACATGCCCTGCCAATCGCCCGTCAGAGCAGACTTGATCGTCTGGAAGATCCCCTTCAGAGTCTCGATGAAGCCTCCGACGGTGGACAGCACAAAATTGAGCGCAGCCGACACGATCGTGAGGATCTCGTCGCCCCACTCATCCCAGAAAACCTTTATGCCGTCGAGAACCTCGACTACAAGATCCTTAACCGACCCGAAATACTGGTCGAAAGTGTCACGCACCGAGGACAAGGTTTCCTCGTTGCTGGAGGCCCACTCCGTGGTGCTATCTGTGATCGACGTGAATGTCTCATCGAATTTAGTGCCGACTTCCGTCAAGCCTTCATCGAGGTTCGACAGGTTAAAGCCTTCGCCAAGCTTCTCCAGCGCTGGGAGCGCGGTGTCGCCGATGTAGTTGACGACGTTCTGCTCAAGGCCGCGCTTGAAGCCTTCGAGCTTTGATGACGCGGTGTCGTTGAGGGTTGTCCCGGCTTCCTCAGCCGCGCCCTTCACCGTGCCGAGCGCCTGCACAGCGGTGTCCGGATTCAGCGCCAGGAGCGCGTTCTGCAGGTCCTCCGCCTTGGTCCCGAAGAGGGCGACGGCGACGGCGTTGCGTTTGACCGGGTCTTCGATGCCGCGGATCCGGTCGAGCACGTCGCCGAGCGCTGCCTTGGCCTCGGGGCCGCCCTTGGCGAAGGTCTTGAACATGTCGCCCGCGTTGAGGCCGATCTGCTGGAACGCGGTCTTGCTGGTCGTCGACCCGTCCTGGGCGCGGATGGCGAATTCCTTGAGCGCGTCCGCGACGGTGTCGGCGTCGCGGGCGCCGGCCTTCAGCCCCTGGGAGATCAGCCCCATGGCTTCCTTGCCGGTCAGGCCGAGCTCGCGGAACTGTGTCGGGTACTCGACGAAAGTGTCGAGTAGGTCTTGGGACTTGTTGGCGCCTTCCTGGGTGCCCTTCACCAGCAGGTCGAATGCGGCCTTGGCGTTGGGGGCGAGCTTGTTGCGCAGGATTTGGGCGACGGCCTCGGTGACCTTGCCGACGTCCTCGTCCATGATCGTGGCGACGTTCATGGCCTGCTCGGAGACCTTCTTCAGGCTCGACTCGCTGGCCTTGCCCATCCCGTCCAGGTTCTGCACCACCGACTTGATCGCGTCGGTGACGTCGCCCATGGACTCGCCGTAGGCGTCGGCGTAGATCTTGCCCGCGACGGATCCGAACTTCTTCATCTCCGAGCCGGTCGCGCCGACCTGGGCGAACAGCTTCTTCTTCGCCACCTCGGCGTCCATCGCGGACTCCAGGCCCGACATGATGGCCTGCCCGATTGCCAGACCGGCGCCGACCGCGAGGCCCATCGCGCCCATCTTCAGCGAGTCGACCAGGCTGGAGCCGATGGCGGCCAGGCGGCCGCCGCCGCCCGCGCCCTCGAGGCCGTCGCCGAAGCCTTCCCCCGACTTGCGGCCGTGCTCGCGCGCCCGGTCGGGGGCGTCCTTCAACCCGTCGTCGAGGCCGTCGGCCAACTCCTTGCCGGCGCGCGTGCCGTCGGCCTTGGCTTCGCCGGCCAGGTCGGAGAACTCCTTCTCGATGTCGCCGAGCATGTCGGCGCTGGCGGTGTCCGCCTCGGCCTGCATGTCCTTCAGCGACTGGTCGAGCGCAGCCTCCAGCCGGTCGAGGTCGGCGATCGCGGCGGCCGGGTCGAGGCCGTCGGCGATGGCCTTCTCGATGTCGGAGAGGGACCGGGTGACGGTCGACTCCATCGACTGCATGGAGGAGGAGGTGGAGGACTGCAGGGACTTCAGGTCGGACGTGATCGACCTGGTGCCGCTGGTGAAATCACTCTTGTCGAGCTGGGCGTAGGCGACGAGCTCGCCGACAGTGAGAGGCATGAAGAGGGACACCCCCTCACGGGTCAGTAGTCGTCGAACGACACGTCAGCGTCGCGGGCGCGCGCCGGATGCTGTTCTTCGCGATCGCGGAGCGCCCGGAACAGGCGGGTGGTCGGTTCGGTCAACAACCCGAGGACGCGGATCCGCAGCCACGGCCCGGACCGGGACCGCCACACGCCGCCGGCCAGGTCCACGCCGTACAGCTGGTGCAGGTCGACTTCTACGAGCTGCCAGCGGCCGAAGATGTCGGCCCACGTGATGCCCGCGCCCTGCTCGGGCTCGGGGTCGTACCAGTCGCGGAGTCCGGTCGCGGGGTCGATGGGGCCTCCGCCGGGGTCTCCGTCAGCTCGTCCGTCTCCGAGGTCGACGGCGTTTTTGGGGCTCCGCCCTCCCACACCTCCAGGGCGCGGTCTTCGCCGTGAAGGTGCCAGTTGATGGCGGTCACCCCGCACCGGCGGATCTGCGCCCACGCCGCCCTGTCGGCCACCAGCTCGTCGTAGACGGCGCCGAGGGCTTTGCGGTAGTAGTCCTCTTCGGTGGCCTTGTCGACCTCGTCGTCGTCGTCTTTGCTGCCGAGGTTGGTCCACAGGGCGGTGAAGCGCGCCCACGTTTCGGCGTCCAGCGGGAGCACCTTGTACTCCTTGACCTGCCCTCCCGGTAGCGGCACGGGCAGGTCAAGGGTTTCGCCGAGGCTGGCGTCGAGTTCGGGGAACTTGGGCATGAGGGTGCGCGCTCCTTCTGATCAGGCGGCGGGGTTGGTAATGGCGGTCCGCTTGCCCTTGCCGCCGAAGACGACGTTGAACGGCTCCAATGCGGTGACGCCTCCGCCTCCGCCTCCGTACTGGACGTTGACGCGGCCTGTCCACGCGTCCGGGGCGCCGTCGCGGCGGTAGTACCTGATCTGGATGTCGGAGCCGACGCCGACCAGGTTTCCGGCCTCCAGGACGTACTGCTGGCCGGGGTCGGGGATGAAGGTGATGTCGTTGTCCGCGTCGCGCTTCCTCTTCCCTTCCGTCTCGAGCTTCCACTTGCGCTGCGTGGTCTCGTCGGATCCCCAGCCTTCGGAGTCGAAGTCGGAGTCGTCTTCCATCGTGGTGTCGATGGTTTCCTTGAAGCTGCTCATGCCCTTGAGCGGCGTCCACACCGGGACTGCGGCGCTGCCGGTGTTGACGTCGAGAGCCCAGGCCGAGGCCAGGAGTGAACGGGTGGCCATGTGTGATCTCCCTGGTTATCCGGGGCGGAGTGTGGTCGGGCGGTGCACGAGCAGGTTGTAGGAGTCGGCCCGTTCCCACCGCTGATTGCTGTCGACACCCATGGGGGCGTTGATGCGGCGGGTGACGAGCAGGATCCCGGCGGCCGGGACCTGGAGGCCCTGCAGACTGTCGAAGGCGCGGTCGGCGATGTCGTCGACCACCCGCGGATCCGTGGTGCCGCGTAGGCGCAGCTGCACGCCCTGCGTCCCGTCGGTGTTGACCGGGTCGTCGGCGCCCTGATCGACGCCGTACGCGGCCAGGGCGATGGCCCGGTCGGGGGTGGTGGGGAGCCGGCCGAACACGATTGCGGTGTCCGTGCTGATGTAGCCGCCGGCGGGCTTCCAGTCGCCGACGCCCTGGGCGTCAAGGTGGACGGCGATCGTGGTGAGCAGGTCGGTGGTCCAGCTCATCGCAGGCTCCGGCGGATCTGGGCGACGATCAGCTCATGCATCACGGCCGCCTCGCTGTTGGCCGGGTCCTCCAGGTACTTCGCCTTACGCCCCTCGTCGTGCTTGAGCGTCAAGTCCTCGTGTTGGATCACCGCGTACGGGGTGTCGTAGGAGACGGCGCCGATCAGGTTCTCTTCGTCGATGGCGATGCCGCCGCGGCCTTCACCTCCAGGTGTGGCCGACCGTTCGAGGGTGCCTTCCTCGTGCGGCACCTGCTCCCGGCTCACCTGGATCAGGTGCTCCAGGGCCACGTTCAGCCCCTTGACGGCGCCTGCCTGCATCCGCTTGTCGATGGGGCCGACGTCGAGTCGGAGCGTGGAACGCTGCGCCACCGCGACCACCTCCTTACTGGAGCGACACTTGAAGGTGCGACGGGACGGGAAGCGTGCCGCCGTCGACGGGGGCGGAGGTGATCGCGTAGCTGACGGCCCCGTCTGGGAGGGTCACGCGGGATCCGGTCGGGCATATCTCGTCGAGCTGCATGCGCAGCGTCGTTTCTGAGACGACCTCGGCGCCTTGGGCGTCCCGCACCAGGCGGCGTTTGGCCTCGACGAGGGTGCGCACGGTGGCTTGTGGGCCGTACTCCTGGCCGTACGGCCCTTCCCTCTGGAAGGGTTCTACGAGCACGTCCTTGCCTGCTTTACGCAGCAGCCAGGCGGGGATCATCCGCATGGGTATGTCCGCGGTTCGTGGCCGAGCAGCCCGGCGCCGTCGAGAATCTCGACTGCCTCGGGGGCGCGGCGAGGGTCGTCGTCCCCGCCCGTGCCGGCCGCCTTGGATAGGGCGATGTTTCCGGCCGAGACGCTGGTGTACTCCGAGCCGGCGCCGAGTCCGTCGTCGCCGTTCTCGGCCCACCACTCCACGAGGGCGCAGCAGGCGTCTCGCATGGCGGTGATGTGCGCCGCCTCGGTGGGCAGGCCGTCGGCGTCCACGGGGTAGACGGAGGTTTTGAGGAGGACGTTGTCCATGTAGCGGGTCGCCCTGGCCAGCATGCGGGCGGCCCCGGTTGGTACAGGGTCGGGGTTGAGCCATGTGGTCAGCTCGCCAGTGGTGGCGTACGCCATGCCCGCCTCCTTGGGTGGTTGGACGCGGGCGGGCGCGCACCCTCACAGCCCCAGCCCGCCCGCGCGCTCGTGGGGTGGACGTCAGGCGTCGAGCACCGCGGCGGTGATGCTGGCCGGGGTGGTGCCTGCCCAGTTGACGTACACGCTGCCGTCGGCCTGCCTGAACTCCGGACCGAACGGGCCGAAGATCTTGTACCCGGCGGCCGGGATGGCGTTGCCTGCGAAGTCGGGGATGGCCAGCGCCTGCCGGCCGACCGTGCCCGGGGTGAGGAAGGTGGGCGTGACGGAGGCGTCGTCGCCGTTGAGGACGAACAGCAGCCGATGCTCCCGCCACGGGAAGCTGTTGCCGTCGACGGTGTCGATCGCCGCGTCGACGGCGGTCGGGTCGATGCCGGCCTCGGTGAGCGTGGTCGACGCGGTGATGGCTGTACGCGCCATGGGTTACTCCTTCGCGAGCTGGTCGGCCAGCTCGATCAGCTGGGCTTTGGTGAGGTCTTCTGCGGCGTCGCGGTCCATGCCGTGGGAGACGGCCCAGTCGACCCAGGCGTCTTTGTTCGCGGACTGCGGCGGCTGCTTCGCCCCGTCCTGCTCGGGGGTGGTGGGGCCGGGCCCGTGGTTCCCGGACCCCTCCACGTTGTGGGCCCGCCAGCCGTCGACGCCGGAGTCGGCGAGCGCGGCATGGCGTGCGTCATCCTCGGATCCGTCGACGGTGAAAGCCCTCTCGACCTTCACCCCGTCGACGAACCGTTCGTAGAGGCTCATCAGACGTCGAGGCCGCGCAGCAGCGCGTGTGCCCGCTCGGAGCCGTAGGCGAAGCCGATCTCGCCGTATAGCTGTACGTCGTCCGACGAGCCCGTCTTCGCGAGGGGCTCTTCGAAGAAGGTCCCCTTGCCCGGCACGTTGAGGAACACCGGGCGCAGCTGCTCCATGGAAACGACGGCGATGGCGTCCTGCGGCATGTGCCGGTCCATCATGATGTTCAGCACCCCGAAGTCGGTCTCCAGCGTCTGCACGCTGACGCCGCCGACGGTGCGCCTGCTTTCGGTGGAGATGAGGACGGCCTTGCCGTACGCGTCCGCGTACGCGGCGGTGATCGCCCGCTTCTGGATGCTGTTGCACAGCAGCGTGGCGGTCTCCTGGTTGGAGATGCCGCCGTTGTCGTACGTCAGCTGGAGCAGGTCGTCGATGACGGCCGGGGTGAGCGCGGTCGTCCACGGCACCAGGTAGTCGATGTTCGACGTGGACGTGCCGAGCGTGATCGCGGAGCCGCCGGAGGTGGCCGACACCTTGAACGTGTTGGTGGCCTTGTTGACGACGAAGTAGACGCGGCCAGCGATGATGCCGGTGGCGTCGCCGGTCTTCGTGAACACGATCTTCGTGCCGTCAGTGAGCGCGGTCGCCGTCTCGGTGATGGTGTCCGTCGCCGACGACAGGCCAGTCACCGTGCTGGTGGCCTTGGAGACGCGGTTGGTGGTGATGGCCTGGATGAGGCCGCGCGTCTTACGGGTCGTGGTGTTGTCGGTCGGCAGCTGGTACGTCCCGTTGATGAATGACCAGTTCACGTCCAAGGCGATCTGCTTGAGCGCCTGCTCGACCTGCCAGTCCAGTTCGTTGACGACGGGGTTGGGGCCGCCGCCGGGGTGGTTGAACGGCGCCGACTGCGGCGAGGCGAGCTGCTGATTCGCGCTCTGCTTCGTGTACGACACGCTGACCTTGGACTGGTGGACCTGGACGACGTTCTTCACGTTGCCCCGGACCCGGCCCTCCGGCGTGGGTGCCGTGGCTCCTTCGAGCGCGACACGCTGGGCCGGGTCGCGCAGGTCGTAGGTCTGCCACTCGAACTCGGTCGAGCTGGCCATACCGCCACCGGTGAGGCCGCCGATCGCGGACAGGAGCGGGGTGTCGGCCGGCGTCAGGGCGAAGAGCTGGCCGGTGTAGTTGGGCAGGTTGAACGTAGTGCCCATCGCGCTGATACCGGACAAGATGATCTCCTAGTTACTAGGGCAGCGCAGCACGCTGCCGTTTGAGGTTGATCGCGAGGGCGTGATTGCCTGCCTTCTCGGCGTCGGCGATCTGCTGGTCGAGGGTGGGGCCGGTCGGCTGGCCGCCGGACCCGGAAAAGTCGCCACCCGACACGGGCGGGACCGGGGGAAGCGCCGCAGCCGCGGCGGTCAGCGCGGCCATCCACGGGTTCGCGGTCAGCGCATTCTTGATGGCGTCGGCCAGCTTCGCGGGGAAGTCCTCGGCTGAGGGGTCGAGCTGGCTCGCGATGTTGGCGAACACCGTGGAGCCGAGCAGGGCGGCCGGGTTGACGCCGTGCTCGGTCGCGGTCGTGTACGCGTGCCGCAGGACGGTCTCCGTCCGGGCCTGGACTCGGTACTTGGCCGCGTCGCCGCGCGCGTCGGTCAGCTCCTTCTGCCACTTCTTCGGCAGTTTGGAGATGTCGTCGATGCCTCCGTCGTCGACGGGCGGAGGCGTCGGGGGCGTCCAGGTGGGCGGCTGCGGAACCGGGGCCGGCGCGGGGGGTTGAGCCTGCGGTGCCGGGGCGTTCGGGGCCGGTACGGCGGGCGCCTGGGGCGCGGGAGCCGGGGCGGCCGGGACTTGTCCGGCATTGGGGTCAGCAGGCGGGGTGGGCATGGTCATGCGGACCCTCCAGGGATCTGCGGCGGTGAATGTCCGGCACCTGGCCGGGCAGAAGTTTGGACCGCGCCAGGCGGCCCGTTTCGGGCATCCGTCCAGCGGAAACGGGACGGAAGTCGATGTATCGGGGCGTACGGTGCGCGCATGCACTCTCCCCAACAGCAGCAGCCCCAGCAGTGGCAGCAGACGTACCAGCAGGCGCCCACACCGCCGCCGCGCCGTCGGATGAGCCCGTTGAAGTGGTCGCTCATCGCCGTCGGCGTCGTCGTCCTGCTCGTGGCCGGCCTGGTGGTCTTCGCCACGGTCGTGGCCCGGGTGGCGGGCTCGCTGCCGTCGGCCAGCGCGACGCCGAACCGTACCGCGGAGCCGGCTACTGCGCCGTCGCCGAGCGCGGCCGAGCAGCGCGCCTACCTGGCCACGCTCAAGAGCATCGACCCGGGCCTCACCGTGAACACGGAGCGGGTGATGCGGCGGGCCGGCCGCGTGTGCGAGCGGATCCTGCACGGCGCCGACGGCGGCACCATGACGTTGGAGAAGTACACGGTGGCCGAGCTGTCCGGCGGGAACGCGACCATCAGCGAGGCGCAGGCCAAGCAGGTCATCGCGGCGGTGAAGGTGTGGTGTAAGCCTGTCTAGCCGCTGTAGTCGACGGCATCGGCCGCTGGTGGGCGAACCTGCAGGTAGGCGCGCACCCACACCTGGGCCAGCGCGCGCGAGGTGTCGTCCTCGCGGCCGGCATACGGGCAGCCGGTCATCGGCATGTCCCTCCGCGCGCAGAACTGGGCGTGCCGTACGGCCGCCGCTGTCTGCTGCTCGGTGAGGGTCATATGCCAGCGTCTCCCATTTCCCGGGTAGTTCGGGCCGATCTCTTGTCACTCTCACGCCCAAGGATTTGGGCGCGGAATTCGGTGAGCGTCATTCGCTGGTGAGTGTTCCACCAGCGGCGTAGCTCTTCACTAGCGTACTTCTTTGACCTGCTCAATGGGCCAGAGAATAGCGAAATAGGGTCAATTCCTTCGGCCTCGCCTGCCTTATTCAACAGGTAGCCGTTCGTTGCGTTCTCGGCTTGTAGCCACTGGGTGTGAATCCAGTCGCGGTAGAGCCGCGAGACGGTTTGGTCGAGGGTTTCGCCCGGCCGTCGGTCGCTATTGAGCGCGGCCCGGCGTTCCTCACGTCGGAGCTGCTCGGGGTCGAGTCCGAACACTTCGGCGTATGCGTCGACGTAGTCCCAGCCGCGGGCGACCAGGGCATCGACGCGGCGGTCATCGTCGCTGATCTCGACGTCGCCCCACGAGCCCCAGTGGTCCGTCGGCTGCTGGGCGGGCTCGTCGCGGCGGGCCATCTCCGCGGCGACCCGCTCGATCTCGGCCTCATCGCCTGATTCGAGCGCACGATTGAACCGGTCGGCGAGCTCGTTGTCGGTGAGCGCACCAATCGCCTTATGTTGGGCTTTGCTGGTGTCGACGTCGTCGAGGGAGAGCTGTCCGGGCACGTCGACGCGGGCCTGCTCGGCGCGGGCCTGCTCCGGCTCGGGGGTGGGGTGCCGGGAGAGCGTTGCGCCGGGCTCGCCGTCGATGGTGGGTTGCACGGTCGGGCCGAGGTCGGTGGTTGGCCCGCCGGACGGTCCGCCCGTCTTAGGGATGTTGCCTGCGCCGATCTGCTCCCGGTAGGTGAGGCGCTTCAGCTTCGGATGGGCAGCGAGGTGTCCGCGTAGCGCGGTCTGGGCGGCGCGCACGTCGGCGCCTGCCTGCTTCTTCGCCTCGGGTGTGAGGGCGCCCACCTGCCGCTCCTTCGCGGCACGGATGCGGCGTTCGAGCGCGCGCTGCTTCTGCCGGGCCTTGTCGCCTTCCGGATCCTCGGTGCCCTTCTTGAGGGTGGTGACGCCGGGCAGGTAGGCGGATGCGCTGTGGCGGCAGTTGGGGTGGAACAGGCCCTTGGCGCGAGCCTGGTCGAGGGTCGTGAGGACGTCGACAGTGATGAACTCGCCGTCCCGGGTGGCGTGCTCGACCCGGATCTTGCCGGTCGGTCCTGCGTCGCGGCGCAGCACCTTCGACTCGAAAGGCCGGCAGCGCTTGCACTCTTGCACGTTGTCGGAGATGTAGACGAGGTCGATGCCGATCGCGGCGAGGCGGTCGGTTTGGCCTTGTACGGCAGCCCGCTGAATGTTGGTGCGCGCCATCATCTCCACGTAAGTGGAGAGCTTCCAGCGGCGGCCGGCCCGGTCGGTGAAGTCGACGATGCCCCGATCCATCAGGCGCTGCCAGGCGGCTTGTGATGCTTCGCGCCGGGTGTAGCTGCCGGAGTTGATGCGGGCGGCGGCCCCGGCCTGCACGGCGCGGTAGGCGTCGACGGGCGCCCGGAGGATGTTGGAGTCGAGGCGGCCGACGTCGCGGTGGAGCGCTTGGGCGATGTTCTCCATCACCCTGGCATTGGGAACGACCTGCGTGGCCGCGCGCGCCTGCTGGCCGATGCCCGACTTCGGAAACCACTTCTCGGGAAGGTCGGCGACGGCCGCGTCCCCGCCCGACCGGTACGCCTTGGCGATCGCCTCGCGGATCAGCTTCGCCCGGGTGGCCTGCAGGCTGGCCAGGATCAGCCGGGCCGACGCCTGCAGCTTGCGGATCGAGTCGAGCTTGGTCTCCTGGAACGGCGACGGCAGGGGGAGATCGGCGCGCAACCGTTGGGCGATCGTCTTGACCAGGGCGCCCTCAACCTCGCGGTACAGGTCGGCCACCGTGGATGCGATCTGGTCGAGGAGGTCCTGGTCGACGGCCACAAGGACCTCCCCACCGAACTATTTCCGAGTTGGAAATGGTTGCTGCTGGCCGGGTGGCCCGTCCTCCTTCGCGGGAGGCTTCTGCGGGTCTTCGGGGTCGACGGGCTCACCATCGGGCCCGACCATCTCGCCCGGGAGCGCGAACGGGTCGGCCATCGGGTCCGGCCGAGCGTCGCCGATCAGCCGTACTTCCTCCTGGACCTGGTCGTCGTCCCAGTCCGAATGCAGCATGCGGACCGCGGTCTCATCCGATACGGCCTCGGCCCGGCGCATCAACTCGACGGTGGTGGCGAGCTGCATCATGTCCGGCGACACGGAGTCGGCGAGGGTGATGGTCGGCTTCTCCGGCGTGACCGCGATGTCGGGGAACAGCTTGGCTTCTAGCTCAAGCAGCATCTCGACTCCGTCGGCCACCTCGGGGATGGTGTAGAGCCCTTTCCGATTCTTGGTGATCAGGCTGCGGCGTTCCTTCGCCGAGACTTCGGTGGCGGTGACAGCCACCTCGCCCGACAGGCCGAACGACTGGGCGGAGTAACCGGTTGCTCGCAAGATTTCGGCGAGTAGTTCGGCGGCGGTGTCGCGGTGCTCGACGACGCGGATGGCGAACTGCTGCGCCGAGATCTCCATGCGCTGGTCGCCGGCCAGCATGTCGAACGACTCGTAGAGCTCGCGGTCGAAGTCGAAGAACGCGCCCTGGCCTTTCCCGTTCGACTGCAGATAGCTGGACGGAACGATGAGCCGGGCCTTGGCGAGCCGGATGTCGCGCATCCACGACGTCCACACCTCGTCGAGCGAGTCCATCATCCCGAGGACGGGGCCGTCGAAGTCGGAGCGTCCGAGCGCGGCGCCGGCTGGGTAGTTTCTCCACTGCCGGTTGGGCCTCATGTTGGGGACGTAGACGGCGGTGCACCGGTCGAGGCCGGTCGTGATGACGGGCTGCATGTTCTTCGTCTCGGCGTGCGCGGTGAGCGGCAGCTGGCCGCCGAGGTCGCCCACCTTGCCCTTGTACAGCCCGTTGAGGATGACGCCGGGCTCGTGGCGCTCCAGATGCCAGAGACAGGTGTCGTCGTCGGGCTGTTCGAGCACCCGCCAGAAGGTGACGGCGTACAGCTTGCCCCATCGCCACTCGGGTACGGCCGCGTCGGCGTGCACCGCGTTCAACCATGGCTTCTCGGCGACCTGCTTGTCCCAGACAGCCCTCAGGTAGTAGCCGCCCAGGGCCGCGCCCACCTCGGCGCCTTCCAGGAGGGTGGCTTGGAGGGAGGGGAGGAGTTCGTCGATGCGGTCCTGCGTCGCTTGGTCTTCGACCGTGATGGTGGGCGGCTCGGAGAACAGCAGGTCGGAGCTCATGGTGCAGATGTCGGACGCGACGGGGACGTGGAGTTTCGTGCGGCGCTCGCCGGCCGGGGTGGGGGCGCCCCAGAACATCCTCGCGACGGTGCCGACGACGCCGCCGCGGTACTGCGAGGGCCGGTTGGCGGGGATGGTGGCGGTGCCGCGGCCGTCGCCGTACAGGGCGGCCAGGCGCTCGCGGTCGCCGACGTACCAGGTGTCGAGCGTGTTGTAGTGCTGCTGGATGGGTTGGAGGTTGCGGGGCGGCCAGGTGCCGCCGCTCGGCAGCGGCATCGGTCCTCCTCAAAGGAGATCACATCACGTTGCATTGCATGCGAATTGTTCACGGACCGTGCACCAGAAATTGACAATCCGCATGGCGGATGTTCCGCTATCAGTGTCAGTAAGGGCCGCTGACCAGCGACAACACTAAGAAAGGTAGATCATGTTCAGGAATTTGTTCGCGCGTATCGGTGCAGCCGGTATGGCGGTCGCAATGGCCGCGTTCGTAAGTTGGGCCGCCCATCAGGCGGGCACGCCCGCTCCCCTTGCCTTCCTCGCCAGCGTGGCTACGGGCTGTTGCGTGGCCGTGGCCTTGGCCCCGGCGGCGCCTTTGGGGAACGTCAACATCGGTTCCCACCGGGAACGGCGTGCCGTCTCCCCTAGGGCCGCCGTAATCATGTTGATCGCGGCGATGGTGGGTGTTCTTGCCGGCTTCTCCGCGGCGATCACCACAGGCCTTGTGGTTGCTGCGGCAGCGCCCGGCAACCCTGTCGTGAGTCTCGCAGTGGCGTTTGCTGCTGGCTCGTGGACCGCCGTGTTCGCCGGGACGGCGACCGCCAACAGTCTCAATGGCACCGTGGGCAAGTTGAACTAAGGCCGGTTGAACCATTGTGATGATCTTCGGAGTTGCGAGGAGCAGGGCTCCCCCAGCTGACGCACAGTAGAGCTATGCTCGCGCCGCACGGCCCGGCGGCGCGAGCTGGCCGTGCCAGATGTTCCGCGTCGTTCGAATCCCGTACCGCAGCGCGTCACAGCCGTGGTCAGCCACCTTCAACGGCTTGTCCTCGCCCTTCTCCGATGCATCCGGATCCCAGGCGTAGCCGGGAATCTCCTTGATCAGCTCCTTGCACTCGGCCGCGACGAGTAGCCGGTCGGTGGCGAACAGGGAGGCGACGTCGCGGATGCCGTCGACCACCTCGTTGTCGGCCAACGTGCTCGACCAGCCGTCGCGGTGCATCTGCACCCGGAACGACTTCGCCGAGGGGTCGACAATGCGATACGACGGCGTGATCCCGAGACTGGCCTCCCACGCACGTAGGCGTTCGGAGTATTCGGCGTCCGTCAGCGAGCCGCGCATCTTCTTCGAGTCCCAGCGCCACTCATGCCCAACGTACAGCCGGCCGTCGACGCCCAGGCCGAGCATGAGCGCATGGAACGGGTTGGTCGTCCCGTAGTCGACGGTGAGGCACAGCCATTGCGAGATGGCGGGCAGCTGGTCGACGACGTGCCGGGCCGGATCCCACGACTCCCAGATCACCCCCTCAGCGAGACACCATTCGCCCAGGATCAGGCGGCGGTACCAGAGGCCGGTGAACTCTGAGGAGACGTCGTCGATGTACTCGTCGGTGAGGTTCGGGTTGTCGCGGAGCTGGAACGAGAACCGGTGCAGATTCAGGGTGTCGTCGTCGTGGTGGTGGAGCTCGCCGTGGATGTCCAAATGGACGCGGGCCCGCTCCAGGTAGTTGACCAAGAGCCAGTGCTGCGGCCCGTCCGGGTTGGTGGTGCCGAACAGCTGGGCGCCCGGGATGGAGAGCCGGGTGAGCAGCATCGTCCAGAAGCTCTCCGGCATCGTGGAGACCTCGTCGACGTACGCGCCCACCAGGGACAGGCCCCGGATCTTGTCGACGCTGCCCTCGTTGTAGGCGCCGGCGACGTAGATGACCCTGCCCAGGAGGTGGAGTTCTCCGGCTCCGGCGACGAACTTGCAGCGCTTCTCGCCGAGCATCTCCGTCAAGGGGTCGATGATGTTGCGCTTCAGCGTGCGTTCAGTCTTGCCGACCATGAGGAGGGGACCTGCCGGGGCGGTGCGCACGAACTTCAGCCATTTCAGCAGGCTGGAGATGGTCTTCGAGGATCGGACCGAGCCGTCCCAGATGTTAAGGCGGGCGGTGGCCAGCTCGACGGACTGGCGCTGCTTGGCAACCAGAGGGGTGACGTTCACAGGCCGGTGATGCCGCGGAGCCAGGCGTCGACGGCGGCCAGGCCCTCAGGGTCGCGGTCGAGCTCGATGAGGCGTGCGTGCTTGTCGACAGCAACGGCGAGGGAGCGAAGGATCTTCTCTTGGCCTGCGAAGTCGGGCTGTTCGAGGTTCGCTTCGGCGTAGGTGTTGTCGCGGCCGCCGAAGTTGTAGACCTTGCACGGCTCCCAGAGCTGGCCGCGGAGGCGGAGGGCGTCATCGAGCAGTTGGTCGGCGAGCAGGGCGCGCTTGTGCTTGGCGTCGTCGACGCGGGCCTGGGTTGCGACCCGGGTCTGGGCACGGTCGAAGGTGAGGTCGAGGTCCTTGGCGTGCTTGCTGATGGTGGCGCGGTCGCGGCCGAGCTGGCGGGCGATGGCGTTGCAGCCGTGGCCGGCGGCGTGGAGGTCACGGATCTGCTGGCGCTCGGCGTCGGTGAGGGGCGGGGCGGCCATACTCACCTCCCGCGGATGTCGCTCCTGGGTACGCGGCTGTAGTCCTGACCGCTGATCTGCAGCACTTCGCTCTGGTGGTGCCAGGCTTCGACTTCGGCGAGCGTTTCGTTGTAGCTCTGCGGCTTCTCGGTGAGTTGCATGCTGCTGGTCTTGGCCCACCAGCCGTCGTCACGGTGCTGCCATTCGAGCAGGTAGACCCAAGCGCCACCTTTGATCTTGACGAAGGGGTCGTCGGTGAGCGCCATGAAACCGAGCGTACCCGCACACGTGTTCGGATATGCGAGAGCCCCGCTCGATGGCGGGGCTGCTGGTGTCTGGGCATGCCGAAGACGCCTCGATCATGAGTTATCCACAGGGCCGGTGTCAACCTCGGAATTTCGCGGCTGGAGCAGCTCCTCGATGTTCTCGGCCAGTTCCTCCGCGATCAGGTACTCGTGGAGGTGAATCCGATGGTCTTCGAGTCGGCCTTGGCCGTGGGCCATCCTTCGTAGGGCCTCCTCCTTGGCTTCTTCGTAGAAGGCGACCTGGCTGTCCCATTTCAGGAGCGACGCATACTTTCCGGGAACGGCGGGCAGGTGGATCGCCAGCTTGCGAATCGCTTTCTGTTCAAGATCCGGCCTGCTTGCCCTGCTTGCCCACGCTTTCTCAGCGTAAAGATCCCCAACCCTCAAGAGTTGTTCGATCAAGAAGTCTCGCCAGTCCCGTTCTCGCTGCTCGTTGAACTGGGCCTGAAGCCGCGCATCAGCGATCTCACGCTCGGCTCCCAGCTGGCCGTCAGCCTCTTTGCGTGCCTTCTTTGCCTGCCACAGTGCGATGCCGAGTCCAACGGCTGCAGCCAGGGCAGCGAGCATCGAGCCCCAGCCGTCGATTTGCTCGATGAGGTGCGGTTGGTCGGGGGGTTGTTGCTGCACGGTCACGGTGACCTGGGGGGTCGCAATGGGGACAGGCACTGTGACAGTGACAGTCGGTGCGGGAGACGGCTCGGGGGTGGGCGTCATGCCGTCATAGTCCTGCGCGCTGCGGGTCGGGTCTCTGCGGCACGCACGTACCTCGCCAACCGTTCCCATTCTGAGATGGGCCAGCATGGTTGCCCACCCCACCACGTGCCGACCTCGCGCGGCGGCGGCTCGCAGATGCCGTGGCACACGATGGCGATCTGGTTGCCGGGCAGCGTGACCACGCGCCAGGTGTAGGCGCCTCCAACGGGGGTTTCGGGGGTGCGGCCGTCGCACCAGGGGCACAGCAGGCGGATGGTCTGGCCGGTGTACAGCATGGCCAACGAGCGGGCGACGGACTCGTACATGCGCCACACGATCGGCTCGGCCCACTCGCTCCACGGACCCGGCTCGCCGAGGTCGTCGTGCTCGTCGACCAGGCGGGCGCGGGCGAAGCGTAGGTACGGCCGGGCGTCGAGGTCGCCCACGCCGGGCGGCGCCAGCTGGCCCCACTCGGCGAGCTCGGCCGCCAGGTCGTCGGCGTGGACGAGGACGTCGAGGATGGTCTGGAGCACGTTGACGTCGAGCGGGGCCGGCGACTCGCGGACGCCGAGCGGGTTGCGGAAGTACCGGTCGAGGTAGGCGGCGGCGTCGCGGAGTTCTCGGCCTTCAGCGTCGAGCGGCGCGGGTGTCTGCCATGGCCGCTTGGTGGCCATGGGCAGTCTCGCCTCGACCAGGTCGGGCCAGTACTCGATCAGCCAGTCAAGGGTCTCGACGACAGTGGTACGGCTCAACGGCTCTCCTTCGCAGCGACGCAATCGGGGCAGTGGTCCGCGCCGAGCCGCTTGCCCTTGCCGTTCCTGCCGCCGGGCCTGGCGGCGATGTGACGCCAACCGTCCATGCCAGCCGAGATGCGAGCGCCAAGAGCTGAATCGTCAGTCGGAACGTGGTGGACGTTTGAGCAGCCCGGGGTGTCGCAGGCGATGAAGTACAGGAGCTCGGTGCGGAGGCTCATGGGCTGCTCCTGGTGGTGCTGCGCAGCTCGGCCAGGTCGCGCTGGGTCCAGTACAGGCGCATGGCGAACCACGCGGTGGCCAAGGCCCAGCCGCCGACGCCGAGGTTGTCGGTGAGCAGCTGGGCGAGGGCGTAGGTGCCAGCGGCGAGGGTGGCGAGGAGGCTGCCGCATCCGGTGAGCGCAGGGGCCTTCGCAGTGGGTGTGATCACGACTGGCCCAGGGTGCCGTCGAGAGTGCTACGGAAGATGCGTGCGGCGCCGCTCCGCACGAAGTCGGAGCCGGGCGGGTAGGAGTCGATGAGCGTGCGCATGCGCTCGACGGCGGCCTTGGCTTCGTCGGCCCGGGTCTCGATCTCGCTGTCCTTCAGGTACGCGTCGTACGCGGCGATGGGCACGCGGATGGAGTCGCGGATGCGGATCGTGCCGGGGAAGTCGCCGTTGTCGATGGCGCGGTAAATGGTCATGGGGGTGACGCGGAGCCGTGCGGCGACTTCCTTGACCTTGAGGAACTGCTGGCCTTCGCGCGCGGCGGCCTGGTCCAACGTTGGCTCGTTCATGGGGTCTCGGGCTCCTTGATGTTGAGGATGTAGGGCTTGCCGGTGCAGGGGGCGGTTCGGTGGGGGTGGTCGAGGGGTGCGTGCCAGTGGGTGTTGCCGCAGTGGGGGCAGTGGCGGACGTGTAGGTGCATGTAGCCGGTGTTGGGGCTGATGACGATGTGGGCGTCTGTGCGGGTGAGGGTGATGCAGATGTCGGCTTTGTAGCGGTGGTTCATGTGCTGGCAAGTGGTGGCGCAGGGGTTGCAGTAGCCGTTGCCTTCTTCGCGTCCGCAGGTGAGGCAGCGGGGTTCGCATTCGCCTGTGATGGGGCGTCGTGGGGGCGGTCGGTGGCGGGTTCTGGTGTCCGGGACTGGGGCTGTCCGGGACCCCGTCCTCTCTATCGAGAGGAGAGGACGGGGACAGGTCCCGGTCACGCTGCCCGGCTGAAGATCGTCTAGCTGTCCGGCACCTGTCCGGGACAGGTCCGATGTGGGGGTTTGGGGTTGATCGTCTTGGGGTGGGGACAGGTCGAAGAGGGCCTGAACACCTTCGGGGGGTACCTGGGGCTTGCGACGCTGTGATCTGCGGTTACGCGTAACAGACAAATGTTCTGCCTCCTGTCCGGGACAGCTCGGACGGCAGGTCACAGAGTTGCGACACACCCTCCGGGGGGTATTTAGCGATCTTGAGTGGGGTCCTGTCCCGGACAGTTCCAAGATCTTTAGACAGGTCCGGACGGTGTCCCGGACAGCCGGACGGCGGGCCCTCATCGGAGCCCCGCACGACGGGCCGCGATCGCGGCCGAGATGGTCTCGTTCGACGCCCTGAACCCCGCCATGCCGAGCTCGTCGCGGATCGCGTCGCGCCCGGCGTCCAGCGGCATCTGGAGGCCGTCGAGCATGTCGACGAGCTGTGCCACCTTCGGCGGCAGTCCGGAGCCGCCAACGGCCAGTTCGTGGCGCAGCGGGTCGGCACGGCGCCGCAGCTCGATCAGCGGCACGCCGTGGTTGGCGCGGCTCACCTCCCTCTTCAGGTACAGAGAGGTCTCGCTGACCTTCACCAGGAGCCAGACGGCGTCAACGTCGGCGTTCTTGGCCGAGGATCCGCGCTGGCCCTTCTCCAGGTCCTTGCCGGAGTGGTCAAGCCGGATGACCGAGATGCCCATGCCCTTGAGCGGGGCGAGGGCGTACCGGTACAGGTTGGCGAACGTGTCGGCGTCGTTCTCGCTGCCCTCGATCACGCGGGAGACGGTGTCGATGACGGCCACAGCGGGCTGGTGGTGGCGGGCCAGGGCCATGAGGTGCTGCCCGCCCGCAGCACTGTCGAGCGCGGGCAGGTCCGGGAAACTGAAGTAGACCAGGTTCTCCTGGAGGACGAGGAGGTCGGCGGGGCCGTAGCCGAGGCTGGTGAGCCGGTCGACGAGGTCTTCCAGAGTGTTTTCGATGTCGACGTACATGACCTTGACCGGCTCCCGGGCGGGCTGGCCGAGGACGGGCCGGCCGGTGGCAAGCGCGGCGACCAGCTCGAGGATGAGGAGGGACTTGCCAGCCTTGGGCGGGCTGTAGATGGCGATGGAGCGGCCACGCGCGATGAGCGGCTCCACCAACCAGGGGATGTCCTCTGGCTGGCGGGCGAACGCCTGCGCCCAGTCGATGGGGGTGTACAGCCCGGCGAGCGCGTTGCTGGTGCTGGTGTTGGATCCGGCGATGTCGCCTAGCGCCTTGGACAGCTCTTCCTGGGCGGCGGCGAGCGCGTCGTGGACGTCGTCGCCTGCGTTGGTAACCCACTGCATGCCGCGGGTGAGGGCGTTCAGCGCGCGGCGCGTGCGGGCGTGCCGGGCGACGATTCCGGCATGCCAGGCGGGATCCCCTGCGAGCGGGGCGGAGGCCATGACCTCGTGCAGGTAGAGCAGCCCGCCGTCGATCTGGGCGAGATTGCCCTCTCGGGTGAGCTTGTCGCCGACGATGACGGGATCTGTGGGGCCGTCGGCGTCGATGAGTTCGAGGATCGCGGTGTAGATGGTGCGGTGGGCGGGCCGGTAGAACGCTTGCGGGTCGGGGAGTGCGGCGCGGATGTGGTTGACGACGTAGGGGGTGGTCATGCAGATGCCGAGCACTGCCTGCTCTGCGGCCAGGTCCCAGAGCTTGCTGTCTTGCTCGGTGATCAACCGTGTCTCCCGGGTGGTTCTGGTGTGGGGGATGGGGCGATGTGATGGGATGCGGGATTAGTTCGTAGGATGGGCGTGACCTGCGGTGATGCCCTGGCGGTGGGGGCGTTTGGCGGCCGTTGTGGACGTGTAGCCGCAGGTCGCGGGCATGTGATGGAGTAATCCCGCATGGCGTCAAGTCAGGGCGCGCGGGCGCGGAGCCGCTCTTTTCGTTCCTTCTGCTCGGAGACTTCGGCCTTGGCGGCGGCGTACATCTCGGGTGAGGAGCGGCGCTTGCCGGAGGCGATCGCGCGGGCGTCGGTGACCCACGAGTCGGAGGTGACGGGGTACGGGTTGTAAGGCGTCCACCAGGGGCAGTTGCCGCAGTAGCAGCGTTTGGGGGCGCAGTACTGGCCGCTGGGTTCGGGCTGGCCTGTGAGAGCTGCTGGGGTGTGCGAGGCGCACCGGTCGCCCTGGTAGAAGCGCGTGGGGGTGGCGCCGCAGCGGGCGGTGCCGTTGGAGTATCTGCAGGGATTCATCGGGGCTGGTCCATGGCCATGTTCGCGGCCTGCAGCTGGTCGACGAGGTGGGCGAGCTTGTTGGCGCGCGCTGTCTCTCGCAGGAGCTGGCGGTGTAGTGATGGCGGGGAGGGCGGGCCGCTCGGGTCGTGGCGTTGCCGGGTGGGCTTGCGGTCAGGCTCGATGGTGGGGCCTGCTGCGGTGCGGTCCTTGGCGGCGGCGACGAGCCGCTCGTCGAGGTCGTTGTTCTCGGCGTTGAGCGTCTCGATCTGCTGCTGAAGCCGCCGCTTGTCGTCGAGGACGGCGATGAGCGTCTTCTTGGTGCGGAACCAGGCGAGCATCACGGCTCCTCGATATCGATGACGGCGCGGGCGGTGGGTTCGCCCATGAAGGAGCGCACGAGCGTGGAGACGCCGAGGCAGGCGTTCCACGTCGTGGCGGTGACCTGGCTGCCGTCCCACTCGGTGACGGTGATGACCGAGCCTGTCTTCGGCCGGGCCAGCAGCGGGGGAAGGCCCCCGACGGCGGTGCCGTCGAGGACCTCCCGCGTGGTGGTGCCGTTGGTCACGCTGGCGTCCCGCGCATGACGGTGATGCCGAGCTCTTTCTGCAGCGAGGTGACGACGGTCTTGACGGCGTCGCGGCGCACGTCGTCGGCGTTGTCGAGCCAGATGCCCATGAGGAGGTCGCCGCCGGAGATCCTGTAGCGGAAGCGGGCGTGGACGACGTACGGCTCCGAGTCCTCGAACGGCGCGATGCCGATCTCCAGCGTGCCGGGGACCTCAAGCTGCTGCTTGGCGCCGGCGCCCGCCGTGGTCTCCTCAGTGAAGACCAGCCGCTTGTTGCCGTTGTTCAGGACGGTTGCCGAATTGAACGTCACGCTCGTCTGGGTCTGGAAGTGCTGGACGAGTTCGAGCATGTCGGCTGCGGTGG
This sequence comes from Nonomuraea sp. NPDC026600, assembly GCF_040638335.1. NCBI lineage: Bacteria > Bacillati > Actinomycetota > Actinomycetes > Streptosporangiales > Streptosporangiaceae > Nonomuraea > Nonomuraea sp. NPDC026600. Next base: position 64,895 of record NZ_JBEZYD010000050.1, on the reverse strand, counting down.
GGACGCGGATGTCGGCGCGGTTGTCGTCGATGAAGTCGGCGAACACCTGCTGGGGGAGCATCTTGTGGTCGATGCCGATCCACCGCTTCCACGCGTCCGTCTGGTGCATGGCGAGTACCAGCTGGTGTTCGCCCCACCGTGCGGACTCGTCGCGGTCGAGGTCCTCGTCGGGCGTGGCCTCGTGGGCGTCGAGCACGGCGGTGATGCGGCCTGCGTCGACGTCGACGAACACCTCGGAGCCGGAGTCGGCGTGCTTCTTGTAGTAGAGAGCGAAGCTCGCGGCGTCCTCGACCACCACGCGGCCAAGCTTCCGGCGGGGTCGGGCCAGGTCACGGTCGAGCAAGTCGACGAGCTTGACGCTGTCCTTGAGCTTGAAGGCGTAGATGCTGCCGGGGAGGAGCTCGGCGGGAATCTCGCTGCCTTCGAGGGCCTCGATGAGGGCGTCGTTCTCCGTACGGATGGTCACTTGGCGATGTCCTTCGCGGTGTCGTTGGCGGGCTTGTCGAGGACCCTGAGGCCGGGCAGGGCGGCCTGGCGGGGGTCGTCGCGGAGCAGGTTGCCGTCGGCGTCGGTGAAGAAGACGGCGGCCTTGGGGGTGGCCTTGGGGGCCTTGAGGGTGACGTCGCCGCTGACGGCGAGCGCCTCGTCGTTGCCCTTCATGGGCTCGACGACGATCTGCAGGACGATGGAGCCCTTCTTGCCGTGCTCGATGACGGCGGTCACCAGCTCTTGCATGGCGTGGGCGGCGTCTTCGGCGACCTGGCCGCCGCGGATGTCGTTGAGGATGGCGGCAAACGGCCGGACGCGGCCCGGCTGCTCGTCGGTGTGGTCGGTCACTGATGTCCCTTCAGATGGTGATCAGGTCGGTGGGTCAGGCCGCGGCCTTCAGCCGCGCCTCGTACCGTTCAGCGGTGCGCTGGTGCACGCCGAGCCGCTCGGCGGCCTCCCGCAGCGGGATGTTGCGCTCACGGAGCTCGGCGTAGTTCTCCCGTCGCCACAGGCAGGTGAGGGTCTGGCCGAGCGGCGGGAAGTCGTCGAGGGTGCCCGCGTGGAAGTGGCGCAGGTAGCACGTCTTGCGGAGGCCGCGCCCGTTGTGAGGGCCCAGCTCGCCGCAGCACAGGCAGGAGACTTCGACGTACGCTTTCGGCTTCCTCACCCGGACACCGCCTCGGGTAGCGGCTCGCCGTAGCCGCCCCAGCGGAGTAGCACGCAGGCGTCGTTGAGTAGGAACCGCATCGGGATGTCGTGGCCGGCTCCAGCGATCCAGTCGTCGGCCTGCAGGTACGCCCACCAACGGTGAGCGTTGTCGGGGCCGACACCGTGCCGTTGGAGCACCAGCACTCCGACGTTTGCGCGGGCATGGATGCGTTCGGTTTCGGTCTCCTGCATCCAGGCGGCGATCTGCTCGTCGGAGGGCGAGCGCGTCTGCTTGCCTCCCTTCACCTCCCACACCACGCCGGGTGTGCCGGTGATGTCGCCCTGGTCGAGGGCGCCGGTCAGGGCGCGGCGTTCGGCGTGCGGCCAGCCGAGACGGCGCAGCGCCTTCACGACGGCGGTCTCGGCTGCGGTGCCGATGTCCTTCGGCCGGGCCATCAGGCCTCCCACCGGGCGATATGGGCAGGGCCGGGCACGCTGGCCGGGGCCGCTGCGTGGGTCGCCAGGGCGAGCAGAGCGGCGGCCAGCGTGGCGAGGATGAGCCCGGTCAGCAGCGCGACGACGATGCGGAGGTTCACGGGCGGCCTGCCCAGCGGTCGAGCGCCAGGCGGGCGTCCCGGATCGCGGGCCACAGGTCCGACGGCCGCTCGGCGCCGACCAGCCGGGACAGGACGTCGCGGTAGGCGTCCCGCTCCTCCGCGAGGGGGTCGGCCGCGGTCGGCTCGGTCGGCGTGGGCAGGCCGTCCTCGGACTCCAGCACGCTGGCGGCCACGCTCGCGGCGGCCACCAGCTCGCGCGCCCAGGTGGCGTCGGACACGTGCAGGTCCTCGCCAGGGCCGAGGCGGATTGGGACGATCGTCCCCTCCTCGCCACGGATCATGTCGCCGGCCACCGGGCGTCCGAGCGGCGTCCAGCTCGTGCGGCGGATGCTCGTCATCGGGTAGGCTCCGCAGGCTCTGAGACGAACGGGATGATGGGCCACTCCTCGCGCACGTCCACCGGATCGCCCTTGCTGGCCCGGTACTCGCGGAACGACCGCTGCTGCTCCGCCACGGCCTTGACCTGCAGCGCGTGCAGCTCATGCAGCGGCATCGCCGCGAGCTTCGGGTTCCGCTGCGCGATCCGGTACGCCACCCGGGCGGCGGCGATGGCGTCGTGCGAGGCGTCATGGGCGCCGTCGATGCGCACCCCGTAGTGCGCGCACAGATCGACGAGCTTGCGCCCGCCTTTCCTGTAGCGGTCGCAGTATTTGTCGAGAGGCCGCACGTCGATCACGCACGGCATCGACTTGGAGAACCGGTCCCAGAGCGGCTCCAGGCCGTGCCGGCGCGTCTCACGATCCATAAGAGTGAGGTCGTACTGGAGGTTGCAGCCGACGATCGGCACGCCCTCGTGCACCTGGCTCATGAGCGTGTCGGCCAGATCCTGGACCACCTCGGCCGGGTCCTGGCCGTGCTCGACGGCGTACGCGGTGGTGATGCCGTGCACGTCGGTGGCGCCCTTCGGGATCTCGACTCCGGGATTGGCGAGCCATGTGATGGTGTTGGCCTCGCCACTGGTGCCGTTGATCAGGCTCGCGCAGGCGGTGACGATGCGGTCGTTCTCGACGTCGACGCCGGTCGTCTCCGTGTCCAGAGCGAGAAGCAGTCCCTTGTGCCAGTCGCTCATATGGTCCGCTCCGGGATGTCCTTCACGAGCGCCTGGTAGAGCGGCGTGGCCTTCAGCCATTCCTTGGGATCGGCGTCACGCTTCTGCTGGTCCTCTTCCATGGCCCGTTCGAGGAAGTCCTGAGTGGTTTCGCTCATCTGCGAAGCGGTTCTGAAGACGTGCTGGATCTCGCCGAACCCGTAGTACAGGGCCAGGGCGCTGGCCTGGCGAAGGAGCCAGTTCGCGGCGTTGTACCGCCACGGGGCGTCCATCTCAGCGATGGGAAGCGGCGGGCGGTCCTTGGGGACCCAGGTCGTGCTCTGGCGGAGGTACTTGAACCACTCAAGGCTCTCGGCCATGGGGTCTCGCGTGGGGGTACTCATCGGCTCTTCCCAATGCGGGCGATCAGGGTGCCGATGGCCTCGCTGTCGCCGGTCTCGTTCTCGACCAGCTCGCCGAGGCGGTTCATCGCCTTGAGCTCGTAGTGCATCTGGAGGAGCCGCGGCTTGGACGTGCTCGGCGTCAGAGCCTCGTCCCGGTAGCTGGTGGCGGGGCGGGGCGGGGCTTCTCCGCGCTCGATGTTGACCGCGTCGGGGTCGGTGTCCCGCAGCGGGACCATGCCGCCGTGGTAGAGCAGCGTTCTCAAGGCGACCGACTGAGCCTTAGCCGTGCCCTTGTCACCGTTGTCGAGCGACTCCCCGGCGGCCTGGGCGGGCATCCAGTCGCCCATCGGGCCATAGATGCGGTAGGTCACGACAATCGTGCATTCGCGGGTGGCCTTGCCCGTGCTCGTGGTCGCGGGCGCATAGGACGGGCTGACCTCGGTCGGCATGATGATCACGCCGTGGCGGCGTACGACGGGCGCGTATGCCTCCATGGCGAGGTCAACGCCGCGATAGTCGAACCTGGCGGGCCCCTCCTTGACCTTGTCGAGCTTGGCGACCGCGCGGATGTCCCGCATGACCCGCATGAACGCGACGTGCACGGGCACCTGGTCGGGCTCACCGTCGCCGGTCTCGGCCTCGTAAGCGAGGACCTCGGGGGACGGCCCGCTGGGCTCGGGGATGCTGGGGCCCTCCCCGAGCTGGGCCGAAGGTCCGTCCCCGGCCGTCTGGGTCTCGTCCGGGCGGGCCAGCTTGGCCGCGCGGTCTTGCAGGGTGGTCACAGGGCCTCCGTCAGCCGGTGGGTCTTGGCGATGTCGATGCGCCGCGAGACGGTCTCGCTGACGCAGGCGGCGTAGGCGTCCGGGAACTCCTCGGCCAGCCGCTCGAGGTCCGCGGACGCGCGGCTGGTCGGCTTGTAGCCGTACGCGTAGTCGTTGCCGAACGCGCCGATCTCCGCGTCGCCGAGCAGCTCGACGAGGCGGGCCTTCGCGGTGTTCTTCCGCTTCTTGCCGGCCTTCTCCTCGAGGCGGCCGGACTCGTACTCGAGCAGCTGCTCGTAGGCGTCGGTCTGGTCGAGGGCGGCGACGCCGTCCCGCTCCGGGTGCAGCTGCTCGTACAGCTCGACGAGCCGGTCCGGGTCGCCGGTGGAGGCGGGTACGGACCCGGTCTGGATCTGCTTCCACAGCTGGTCGCAGACGGCGACGATGTCGGCGATGAGCTGCTCAGCGCCCTCGCGCCGGATGATGTACTGCCGGTAGTCGTTGCCGCCGATGAGGCAGGCGACGTGGATGTGGTCGTAGCCGGTGACGGCGATCTGCCACAGGACTTGTGCGAGCACGTCGTCGGGGACGTCGCGGCGCCACTTGCCGGCGACGAAGGCGTTGCGGGTCTTCACCTCCAGCGCGCACCGCTCGCGGACGTCCCTGGACAGGGGGCACTCGGTGACGCGCCGGTCGAGGGTGCACATCCTGTGTGGCTGGTCCTGGTGGGCGACGATGCCGACGCGGCGCACGACGGACCGGTTGCGGCGAGCCCACTCGCGGGCGACGGTCTCCTCGTGGAGGTTGCCCCACAGGGCGGCCTCGCCGGGGTCGTCGTCGTGGGGGAGTTCGCCGCGCTTGTCGTAGTAGACGTGCTGGTCGGTCTTGTAGCCGACGCCGAGGGCGTCGGGGACGTCGCTGGATCCGATGCCGCCGCGGCGGGTGGCAAGCCATTCGGCGCGGTCGGCGCTGGCGGGCAGCAGGAGGTAGGCGGTCGGGGTGACCCGCCTGGGGGTGGTCATGGTCACGCGGGCCTCGCTTCTGGGGCCGTGAGCTCGCCCGTTCGGGTGCCCTTCGGCTGGTAGGGGTGGGCGCCCGCCCGTGGCGCGCGGGGCGCCAGGGCGGGGGCGGGGTCGGTGAGGATGGGGAAGAGCCACGCGTCGGCGTCGGCCTGAGCGGCGGCGTTGAGGAGGGCGCGGCGCGCGCGGATACGCGTAAGCAGGCCGGTCACTGGCCACCGTCCAGAACCTCGATGGCGAACCGGCCGCTGACGTGCAACCCGGAGATGATCCAGCCGTTCATCGCGGCCAGGTCGACGTGCACCTCGAACCACGGCGACAGCAGGTACTTGCGGGCGTCGACCTCGATCAGCGTGGTCAGCTGGCCGGATCCTGCCGCGGCCACGCTGAGCGGCGGCACGTTGTGGTGGCGGCCGATGCGCTCGTACGTGATCCGGTACTGCGACGGGCGCGGCGGGTGCTCGGTGGCGTCGGCTGCGGCGCGGAGCTCGGCCACGACCTGGTCGCGACCGCGTGGGAAAGCGAAGCGGTTCAGCCAGTCCGCGCCACCCAGCTTCTGCAGGTACGTGGTCAGCGCGTCGAGCGCGGCCTGGGCCACGTCGTACGCCGGGGCGGAGTTGTAGAGCGCGTGGTGGACGTCGGTGCGGATGACGCGGGGATGCGGCAGCTCGGCCAGCCGGTCGGCGGCGGCGCGGAGGACGGGCGCGGTGATGTTGGCGGTGATGACGGTGGCCATCAGGAGGTCACCGGCCCGGCGTCCTCGTCGTCGGCGGGAAGCTGGGAGAGCGGCCCCGGGATGTCGGTGATCTGCACGTCGGTCCGCGACCAGTCGCGACGCGACATCAGCGGCCGGATCGGACCGTCGTCGCCATCGCGGCCGAATCCGCCCGCCCAGTGCCAGACGTGGCCCTCACCGTCGCGGTACTGCGCAGTCAGGTCCCACACCTGGCCCGAAGGGTCCGTGCACGACCCCGGGTTGTCGTCGTTCTCGTCCCAGGTCCAGTCCGGCTCCCGCTCGCGTTCCGGCAGTTGCCGGATGGGGGTGAGCGGGCCGAACGTGTTGTTCATCCACTCGATCGAGTGCGTGCGCCCGTCAGCGGTCGCGAACTGCGGGTTCCCGTAGCGGTCCTTGGTGACGAACAGCTCCGCGCCCTGGCAGTTCTGCCACAGCTCGCCCGGCTTGGGCACGCCAGCAGCGGGCTTGATTCGGATGACCTTCGCTGCCGCCCAGCCGAGCGGGATCGGCAGCGTGATGCCACCCGACTGGTCTGCGACGTCGAGTCGGATTTCCGACCACGGGCTGCCGTCTACGATCCGTGCGACCTGGCCGGTGATGGTGATCTGGAGTGTTTCTCCAGGCAGGTAGGTCATGACTGCGCCGCCTGCTCATCACGGGCGTCACCAACGGCGAGGACCGGGCGGCACTGCCACTCCACGTCCTCGACGACCTCGGTCCGCTTGATCTTCGGGAGGGCGGCGAGCGCTTCGGGGTCGGGCTCCTCGATCACGACCTCGCGCGTGCCGGTGACGACCCGCTCGCACATCTGCGCCCGGGTCGAGATCACCCGCAGGGACAGGCCGTGGAGTTTGAACGTCAAGTAGAACTGGCCAGCGGCGTCGCTCACCGACTTGGCCACTGTGCCCGGCATGACGCGCGCGAAGACCGCCGCGTGACGCCGCGCGTCGTCGCCCACCTGGATCCAGTCGAGCGCTGTGTCGGTGCCGTCGTACGGCAGGGGCAGCTCGGGGTGGGCGTCGAGGATGTCGGCCAGCGCGCGCAGGCCCTTGGCGTACTCGGCGCGACTGTCGAGCTGCTGGTCTGGGATGATGGTCATGAGACTTGCGTCCCTTTCTCTAGCTGCGGGATTGCGGTCTGCGAGGTCCGGCCGGACAGGGCTGGGCCTCGCCGCGTTTCAGGACTGAGCGGCGCGCTTGGCGATCCACGCCTGAACGGCCTTGATCTCCACACGCGACTTGGGCTTCTTCGAGCTGCTGCGGCCGACATCGACCACGGGCAGCTCGCCGTCAGCGACGAGCCGGTAGGCGTGAGCCCGTGAGACCTTCATGGCCACGCCGGCCTCCGGGATGGTGAGCAACACCTCTTCCTCCTCTCTGGTGGAAGAATTTTCATCCAATGGAGGTGAAAAAAGGGTCCTGACCTGGCAGCCCAGCGCGGTCGCGATGCCCTCGGCCGTCCGGGTGCTGCACGAGGTGCGGCGGCCAGACGTCAGATAGGCGATGACCTGCTTTGTCACTCCCGCCTGGGCGGCGAGTGTGACGGTGTCGTGGCGGCCGGCCATGAGCTCGCGGAGCAGCTCGCGGCTGCGGAGGACCATCTCGGGACGCCGTGACACTTGCTGAGACCTCCTGAGACTCGATGAGACGTTGGAAGAATATTCCGCCACCCTAGAGTCTTCGCGCAATGTTGTCCACCGCATGGTGGGATGTGCCGTCATGTAGCGCCAGGGATCTGGTTTCATAGCTAAATCTTGTTGTCTGCGATGTCTCCGGATACAACGGGTCGGACAGCCTGTTGACAGAAAAATCCAACGGACATGTTGATAGCAGGGGAAGTGCAGTAAAGGCGAGGGCTACGGAAGGCGACCAGAGATGCCGCCGCGAGACATCAATGGCACCACCAGCGATCATCCCCTCAGCGACTACGTTCAGGCGTACCTGGACCGCACAAAGCTGAGCCACCGGCAACTGGCGCGGCAATGCCGCGACCCCGAAACCGGCCACGGGCTCAACCACACCTACATCGGCGCGCTGGCCGCCAACGAGGTCACCCGAGTCCCTGACATGTGGAGACTACGCGCCCTAGCAGCCGGAATGAAGACCGAGAGTCAGGCCGACGTGACGGAGGAGTACCGGCGGCGACTGGAGGAAATCAAGCGACTGGCGGCCATCCAGTGGCTGGACCTCGGCGATGTATTGAAGGTGGACGCGGGTGGCGGCACATGGATCACCGTCAACGTTCCCGAAGGGCTGTCGGAGCGCCGACGGCAGCGGCTGATCAAGTGGGCCGAGGACATGGCGCGCGAGCTGGATCAAGAGGATTGATCGGATCAGCTGTGACTAAAACGGTACTTCCCCCTTACTTGGCGTAAGATTTTTCAACCATTTTGTTGTCTCGCGCGTCACACTGTTCCGGCATGCCCGTAACTGCCCCGGAAAGTCGACGGTGATGATCCCATGGCGCTCCTGACTGGAAGGGTCCGCTATCGCCCGCTCCCAGCCATCAAGCTCCCATACGGTCCCGTGCACGCCCGCGTCCGGCGCGACGGCACCATCGACTGGATCGTCGACGAGGCGCAGATAGACCCCATCCTGGGGAACGCGCTAGCCGAGGCCAGCACCGCCATGATCGCAACCATCCCGACGCTCCCGCCGACGACCCGGCCCACCCATGTTCGCTGGCACCGCGACCGCACGATCGGCGGCAGCGAACTCTTCATCGCGGACATCGACGCCGATGTCATCAACGTCATGGTGCCGCGAGATCTCGTCACCCGAGACGTGGCCATGCACGTTGGGCTGCACGCCACCGTCGTCCTTCAGACTCTCCTACGCACCATGCCCGTAATCGGTGAGGGCAGCACCCCGGCGCATACGGCCTAACCCCAAGAAGGAGAAACGCATGGCATCGCTCCGCAAGACCGCATCAGGCAAGTGGCAGGCCACCGTGCGCCTGGCGGACGGCCAACGTCGCATGGAGTCCTGATGGCGTCCTTCAGGAAACTACCGTCCGGGTTATGGCAGGCCACCGTGCGCCTGCCGTCCGGCAAGCGCCTCACGCACACGAACAAGCTGAAGAGCATCGTCCAGAAGTGGGCCACGCAGCAGGAAGCCGACATTGCGAAGGGCCGCCGCATCGACCCGCGGGCTGGCCGCATCACGGTGGGGGAGTGGTACGAGAAGTGGTGGCCGTCGAGGGTCGTCGAGGACGAGACCCGGCGCGGTGATGACGCCCAACTCCGCCTGCGCATCTTGCCGTACTGGCGAGAGTGGCCGCTCGGTGAAATCGGTCGCATCGACGTGCAGACGTGGGTGCGCACGATGGAGCAGCAGCAGGAGTCGAAGAAGAAGGGCCGTCACGCGATCCGGCGCTCCTACAACCTGTTCGCCACGATGCTCGGCGATGCGGTGCTTGAGGAACTGATCCAGGTGAGCCCATGTCAGAAGGTGGACCTTCCCGCGACCCCCCCGAAGGCACCGAGCTGGTTCACTCGCGACCAGGTGGACGAGATCGTGTGGCGGCTTCCGGTCGGGCACGCGGCGATGGTCGAGTTGATGTGTTACACGGGCCTGCGGTGGGGTGAGGCCGCGGCTGTGGCCGGCGCCGATCGCGATGACGAGACGGGGAACCCGATTGACTGGCTGCGTGGGCGGATTCTGATTCGCGGGTCGCTCACGCAGTACGGGCGATGGAAGGAGTACCCGAAGAACTCCAGCAGCCGGCGTGAGGTGCCGGTGCCGCGGCATGTGCTCGATCTTCTGGCGCCGCTCTTGGAGGGCCGCACGGCGGGTGCCTGGGTGTTCGTTGCGGGCAGGCGGTCGCCGGGCAGCAGTGAGCGTCCGACGCTGTCGGGGGCGAACTTCCGGCGGGTGTGGTATCAGGCGATCGACGCGGCCAACGCCGATGGCGCGAACGTGCCGCGGAACGATGTGCACGACTGCCGTCATACGGCGGCGAGCTGGCTCGTGCAGCGGGGCGTCCCGCTATACAACGTGAAGGAGCTTCTGGGGCACTCGTCGATGAACACGACGGAGCGCTATGCACATCTCGCGCCGAACGCGCATGAGGCGATTGAGGACGCGTGGTCGAAGATTATTGCGCACCAGCAGCGCACGGCGGCGTCTGGAGCGTGATCGTGAGTCGTTGACCTGCGTCAACGTGGATTCGACGTGCTACCGATGACGCACCACGTGGAGTGCGTGGCACTGCTGGCCAGGAAGTAGCAGCGCCCCGCTGCCGTCGTCGAGCCGTTCCACCCATTGCTCACTTCTCCGATGACGTTCCGTTCCGGACGCGAGGACCTTGCCGGCCGGCCTTCGACCTGATCGGGTAGGCGGGGCTCACACCTTCGGGGGCAGGTCGGCGAGCCAGTGTCTCGCTTCGCGGGCCGTGCGCAAGCGGATCGCCGTCACCTCCGGGTGGCGGGCGATGCGGTCGGCGGTCTGCGTCCTGCGGCGCTGGTGGTGCGCCCAGGCCCACCGGATCGGGTGGTCGGGTTCGAGCCAGGCGCTCCAGTCCTCCCGGTTGCCGTTCCACAGTTCGCGCCGGGTGATCGCGCGGCCGAGTGAGCGGCGTACGACCCGCCACATCACGGTGCGGCGCGGCAGGTCCAGCCAGATGGCCGTGTCGGCGCGCTGCCAGAGGAGGTCGCCCAGGAAGCGGTGGTACTGGTCCTCGGTCACCCACCGCTCGCCCCGGCTGAACTCGTCCACCTCGGCCTCGAACTCCGGCCGCTTGACCCAGCCGGGACCGTGATGCAAGGCGTCGAGCTCATGGCGGGGCAGGCCGAGCCGGTCGGCCAGCTTTCTGGCGAGCGTCGTCTTACCCGACCCGGAGATGCCGCAGACGATGATCCTGTTCACGGTGCCAGTTTGACGGCTCGCCCAAATGGGTGCTGGATGGGACGACCATGAACCCGCCCACCGAACCGGACGGCCGCCTGACGGCGTTCGGCAACCAGTTGATCGAGGTGCACCTCTGGCTCCGCGAGGAGCTGGCCCGGCTGCGTGAGGACGTGCAGGCCCGTCCCAACGCGCAGGCCGGTCCCGAGCGGGTGCGGGAGCTGCGGGCCCACTGCCTGACGTTCTGCTCGGCTGTGACCAAGCACCACAGCGGTGAGGACGAGGGGGCCTTCCCCGCTCTGGCGGAGCAGTTCCCGGAGCTGCGTCCCGTACTGGACGAGCTGGCCCGCGACCATCGGCAGGTGTCCGACATCATGCGCGCGTTGCAGGAGTTGCTTGGCGACCTGGATGCGGATCCCGAACGGGTGCGGACCGAGCTGGACGGTCTGGCCGCCCTGCTGGAGTCCCACTTCGTCTATGAGGAAAAGCGGCTCGTCTCGGCTCTCAACGCGCTGGACGCCCCGCGCTGGCGCGCGTCGGTGCCCGCATTCCTCAGCCGAACGCCATTGGCATAGTTTCGCGGCCCTGCGGCGTCCTTGCTTGGTGACACGGCGAGGAAGCAGGACGTGAGGCGGACTTCCATGAGTTCATCATCACCCGATCGGCCCCACTGTTCCGTACCGCGTACCTGTTAGCCGGGGAGCGGTACGCCGCCGAGGACCTGGTGCAGTCGGCCCTGGCCAAGACCGCTTCGCGGCTGCGCGGCCTACGGGACTCGGCGGCGCTTGAGGGCTATGTCCGGCGGAGCATGTACCACGAGCTCGGTGAACGTCCGTGCCGGTACTTGGCTGTGAACACCAAGTGCGTGCAGGGTGTGCACGTACACGTGGGGCCTCTGCGAATGTTGGGGTTCGCAGTGTGGTAACGGAGAGTAAACGATACGATCTTCCTTGTGAAGATCGTCGTGCAGGTGAAGTTGATGCCGCGGGCCGATCAGGCCGCCGCGCTGTCGGCGACGCTGCGGGCGGTCAACGACGCCGCGAACTGGGTGTCGGCCGTGGCGTTCGAGCATGGCGTGCCGCGTGAGTATGCGTTGCGTAAGCACACCTACGCCGAGTTGAAGGGGCGGGGGCTGGGGGCGCAGGCCGCTCAGCACACCATCAAGAAGGTCCGCGACGCCTACACCACGTTGCAGGCGAACATCCGTGCCGGCAACCTGGGCGAGAAGGGCTCCAAGCGCCGGACCAAGGCGGAGTCCAAGCCGGTCATCTTCCGCCCCGAGGCGGCGCACCCGTTTGACGACCGGTGTCTGAGCTGGCAGTACGACGCTCAGACGGTCAGTATCTGGACCACCGCTGGGCGTATCAGGAACGTCCATTTCGTCTGTTCCGCCGATGCGCTCAAGACGCTGCGTGAACACCGCAGGGGCGAGTCGATCTGGTCGAACGCGACGGTGTGTTCTACTTGATCGCCGTGTGCGAGGTGCCCGAAGCGCCGCTCAACGAGCAGCCCGGCGGCTGGCTCGGCGTGGACCTGGGCATTGTCAACATCGCCACCGTGGACGGCATGACCCCGTTCAATGGACGCGGCCTGAACCGGCACCGCAAGCGGCAGCTCGAACTTCGCCGCAAGCTCCAGGCCAAGGCCACCCAGTCCGCCAGACAACGGCTCAAGCATCGCCGTCGCAAAGAGTCGCGGCACGCCGCGAACGTCAACCACATCATCTCGAAGAAGATCGTGACCGAGGCTGCACGCACCTGTTCCGGTATCGCTCTGGAAGACCTGGGCGCAATCCGGGACAGGGTACGGCTCCGCAAGCCCCAACGGGTCACGTTCCATTCCTGGGCTTTCCACCAGCTCGGGACCTTTCTCGCTTACAAGGCGCGGCGGGCCGGTGTCCCGCTGGTGTACGTCGATCCGGCGTACACCAGTCAGGAGTGCGCTGAGTGCCACCACATCGACAAGAACAATCGGGTCAGCCAGGCTCTGTTCATCTGCCGGAACTGCGGGGTCGTTGCCCACGCCGACCGGAATGCCTCCCGCAACATCGCCGCACGCGGCGAGGCTGCGTGGATTGCGGGGCGTGAGTCACGCGTCCCAGCCACCCCGTAGGTGGTCTGGACGGAGGAGGCCACACCACAGCCAGTGGTGCCCTACCTCCAAACCCGGTCCTTAAGGCAGGGTCAAGTTGACGTGAACATCGAGGATGACATGGCGTGCGAGGAGGTGCCGCCGCCGACGGTTCCTGCCTGCTCGTCGGAGACCGCGCGGACTGGCGCCGGCTGCGGCGGCCGCGGTCACCGTGCTGGTGGCGGGTGCCACGCTGGTGATCCAGAACGGGTTCTCGCGTCAGCCTGAGCCCGTGACCAGTGCCCCCGAGCCGCCGGTGGCCGAGGTGTGGCCGCGCGCCGTGCGGGTGGTGCCCGAGAAGCTGCCGAACGGGCCGGCGTTCGAGCCGGAGCTGTATCTGCCGGACGGCAGCCTCCTGGCCAGGACGGGCGAGAGAGACATGCCCTTGTGGCGGTCCTACGCACCTGGTGCCTGTCCGGCCTGAACGTGCGCCACCGCGACGGCTCCCGCGTTCGCGCCCTGCCCAGCGGCATGGATTGGATCCTCAATCCCGCCCCTGCCCTCGACCGGCTCGTGGTCCTGAGACGGGCGATCGGCGACGACGAGGCGCGCCTGGTCCTCTATGATCTGCCGACCGGGCGGAAGGGCGACCACGGCATCCTTCTCAAGAGGCGCAACAACAATGCCGCCGCCTATATGAATGACACCCCCGCATCGACTTCGACACCCGGTATCTGCTCGCCTACCACCTCGATGGCAAGCAGGTGATCATCGACCTGACAGCCATCAAGTAGGCCGCTTCTATCTGAAGCGTTCGATCGTGACGGGAATCAGGCCCTCCCGCGGATCGCCTGCCGGTGGTGGTGAAGCAGCGCCCCGATGGCGGACTCCGGGCCGGTTCCCAGACGTACCGTCATGTCGAGGCACCAGGCGATCCCCGGCCCGATCCGCCGCAACTCCCAGGTGAAGGTGTGATCCGCAGCGGTCGCCGTCGCCGCGCCGATCACGCGAGCCAGGGGGTCGTCGATCGGCTCCAGCCTCAGGGCCGACCGCACGTTCGCCAGGCCGCCTCCGCCGAGCTCCCCGGCGAACAGGACGCGGTAGAAGCGCGATCCCGTCGCGCCCAGGTCCAGTGGGGCGGCGGCCGGCAACGGCTGGCGTTCGCGGAACAAGGTGCGAATCTCCGTCTCTGGCGGCGGCTCGCCCCCGCCGCACGCCTGGTAGGCGTCGCCCGCGTCGTGACGGCTCACCGCGATGACCCGCGAACGCAGCAGGGCGTCGGTACGGATGTCGCGGCTCGTCGCGGACGAATCACCCCAGGCACCGGTCGCCGACGACCATTCGACACTGTCGATACCGGCCGCGGTGTGGTCGTCGCAGAGCACGAACTCCTCGACCAGGATCCCCAGAGGCGGCGCCCCACGGTCTCTGTCGTCCGGCGTGGCGAAGATCAGGTAGTAGTCCAGCGAGGCGCCGGCCGCCTGCACACCATCCGACATCATGTGATCCTCCGAGCTGGGTGTTACCGGGTCTCTGAGACCTGTACGCGCCGGCCCAGGGGAGCCGTCACGACCGATCGCCTAGCCGACACGAGCCCGAGGGCCCCAGGTCCAGTTCTGGTTCGTGTTGCCCGGATCGCAGCGCGAGCCGAAGACCTGACCCTTGTCGTTGCTGTTCAGGCAGGTCGCCGGTGACAGGCCCTTCCACTTGATCAGCAACCGGTCGCCGAAGTTGGTCTTGATGGTGGTGAAGGTGAACCGCTGATGCTTGAGATCGGACCCGCAGCGGCGTACGAGCACGAGCGGGCCTTTGGGCGCACCGATGCACAGCTTGCCCCGAAAGTCGGCGCTGGCGAGTTGGGAGCGGGCCGTGCGATTCCATAAGTAGCCCTGGAGGCCGGGCTGGCATTCCCAGGTCCGCGCGATGTTGCCCATCCGCCGAGGTGAGCTGTCGCCGCCGATGGTGAGGCACATGAGGGTGGAGACGTTCTTGATCACGTACCCACTGTTCGCCAGCGCGGGCGCGGTCGGTGTCAGGGTGGCCAGGACGGTTGCCGCGAGGGCCACCTTTGCGATCTTTGCCCGTCTTGTCATGGGTCGGCATGCTATCCAGACCGCGAGCGGCGAACGATCTTCAGAGCCACCCCATGCGCTGCGCCGTGCGGATGGCTTCGAGCCGGTTCTGGGCGTTCAGCTTGGTCATCGCGCTGGACAGGTAGTTGCGCACGGTTCCCTCCGTGAGGTGGAGCTCGGCCGCGATCCGGGCGATCGTCGCGCCGTCGCCGGCCAGCCGTAGAGCGTCCCGTTCGCGGCCGGTCAAGGGGCTGTCTCCGGCGGCCATCGCCGCCGCGGCCAGTTCGGCGTCCAGGTAGCGGCCGCCCGACTGGACCTTGCGGATGGCCATGGCCAGTTCCTCGGCCGAGGCGTCCTTGCCGAGGAAGCCGCTCACTCCCGCCGCCATCGCCCGGCGCAGGTAGCCGGGCCGTCCCAGGCTGGTCAGGATGACGATCTTGCACAGGGAGCTGATCTGCTCCGCCGCGCTCAG
The DNA here is from genome assembly GCF_040638335.1 of Nonomuraea sp. NPDC026600. NCBI lineage: Bacteria > Bacillati > Actinomycetota > Actinomycetes > Streptosporangiales > Streptosporangiaceae > Nonomuraea > Nonomuraea sp. NPDC026600. The sequence goes on along the minus strand of NZ_JBEZYD010000050.1, from coordinate 49,736 downwards.
CCCGTCCATGCCGGGCATCTCGATGTCGAGCACGGCCACGTCGGGGCGGTGTTCGACGACGGCGGCCAGCACCTCGTCGCCGCGGCCGACCTGGGCGATCACCTCGATGCCCGCCTCCAGGTCGAGCAGGGCCGCGATGGCGCCGCGGACCAGGTGCTCGTCATCGGCCAGCAGGACGCGGGTCGTCCCCGCAGGAGCAGGTACGTGCGTCGTCATGCCGGCACCGCCGCCCGCAGCAGGTACGCGCCGTCGCCCGTGCGGGCCGCGGACAGCGTGCCGCCCGCGGCGCTGACCCGCTGCGACAGGCCGCCGAGCCCGTCCGGCGCGTGATCGTTCACCGGCCCCTCGACCCCGTCGTTGGACATCTCCAGCACCCCATCCTCGATCGTGATCGTGCAATGCCCGGCCTTGCTGTGCTTGAGCACGTTGGTCGCGCCTTCGCGGACCACGGTGGCCAGCAGCGTGCGGGTCTCGGCGGTCAGCGCGGCGGTGTCCGCGCGGACAGCGCACCGTACGTCCGCCGCCTCCAGGACCGCCCGCACGCTGGCGAGGACCTCGTCGAGGTCCAGGGCCCGATAGCTCTGTACGGTGGAGCGCACCTCGCGCAGCGTCTGCCTGGCCAGGTCGCGTACCTCGAACATCGCGTCCGCGGCCGCCGGGGGATCCTCGCGCAGTGTCCGCGAGGCGGCCCCGGCCCCGGCCGAGATGTCGGCCAGGCTCTGGCCGAGCAGGTCGTTCAGGTCGCGGGCGAAGCGCAGCCGTTCCTCCGACACCGCGAGCATGGCCCTGGCCTCCTGGCCCTCGTGGGCGTCCTTGGCCACGCGCCACAGCCACAGGTTCGCCAGTATGCCGCCGGTCACGAGGCCGGTGAAGACGGTCTGGAGCAGGAAGATCTCGATCAGGAACCCGGTGGCCAGCGTGATGTACGCGTTGATGACGACGATCGACCCGATGGCCAGGAGGAGCGTGGTGCGCCTGCGGACGTACGGGGCGAGCATCCCCAGCCACACAGGGATGGCCCAGATCAGCAGCAAGACGGTCAGGAACAGCGTGATCACCCCGGCGACCGCCAGGATCCCGGTCGGCCGCCGCCCGCCCCTGACGGCGATCCTGAACGGGCGGGTGGCCAGCCCGAGCAGGACGAGGAGCAGGACGGCCGCCGCCATCGCGAACGCCCCGGGGAAGCCCTCCTGCCACCGGACAGCCAGCTCCAAGAGCCCGAGCAGGGCGAGCAGGTTGGCGATGTCGGTGCTGAAGACGATCAGCCAGCGCACCTTGTCGAGCCGGCTCGCCCGCCGCAGCCGACCGGGGCCGTGCGATAACCCGCGCAACCAGCCGGCGCCGCGCGATAGCCCGCGCAGCCGGTCGGCGCCGCGTGCAAGGCCGCGCACCTGGGCTGTCCTCATGCGGGCACCGCCGCCCGCAGCAGGAACTCGCCCGCCGGCGTGGGCGCCGCCGAGAACGAGCCGCCGGCGGCCGCCATGCGCTCGGCCAGCCCGCGCAGGCCACTCCCGGCCCCGTCCATCCCCCCGGTCGCGGGCACGCCGTCGTTGCGCATCTCCAGGACGCCACCGTCGATGACGATCGCGCAGCGCGTGGCCGTACTGTGCTTGAGCACGTTGGTGGCCCCCTCGCGCACCGCCCAGGCGAGCAGGGTACGGGCGGCGGGGGACAGGTCGTCCGCTCTGGCCTCGATGACGCACCGAGCGCCCGCCGCCTCCAGCGCCACGCGAACCCCGGCGAGCTCCGTGTCCAGGTCGAGCAGCCGGTAGCCGTCCACGGCCACCTGCACCTCGGCGAGCGACTCCGCGGCCAGGCGGCGTACCTCGGCCATCTCGGCCGCGGCCTTGCCCTCGTCGATAGTGGCCAGCTTGGCGGCCAGTTCGCTCTTCAGCGTGATGACGGACAAACTGTGGCCGAGCAGGTCGTGCAGGTCGCGGGCGAAGCGCAGCCGCTCATGCGACACGGCCAGTGTGGCCTTGGCCTCCCGGCCGTCGTACGCCTCCCTGATCGTCCACCAGAGCCAGCGCCAGAGCTTCATGGTGGCGGGCAGCAGCACGGCGGACAGCGTCATGGTGATCAGGACGACCGGCCACGGCTGGGCGGTGACCGCCGACAGGTGGACGGTGGTCAGCGCGACCAGCGCGGCGCCCACGCAGGCCGTCGCCCGGAGCGGGAGGTAGAGGGCGAGGAACGAGAGCCAGATGATCCCGGCCATGCCCCACGACCCGTCGGTGGTGGAGGGCGGTATGAGCGCCAGCGCGCCGGCCGCGAACAGCCCGCCCGCGGCCAGCTTCGCCACGGGACGCGGCCGGTCGTCGAAGGCGTCCCGCAGGACGAGGAGGCCGAACGCCAGCGAGGCCAGCAGGCAGGTCCCGGCGGCCACCGCGTGCGGTACGGAGATCCGCCGCTCGTTGACCGAGGCGATGATCTGCATCGACAGAAGGACGGCCATGAGGGCGACCGAGGCGTCCATCCAGTAGAGGAGGATCTTCTTCGCCGTCTCCGGACGGGTCGCCATCTCACCCCTCCATCGCCGATAAAGCCACGTCGCTCACGAAATCCTATGGCCGTCGTGGGGGCGGCGCGGTGTGGCCGGGGGGCATTCTCCAGGTGTTGTCCCATGTGTGGTGGTACGTGAGCAGATAATGGCCTTATGAAGTTGCGGATCTTCACCGAGCCCCAGCAGGGTGCCACCTACGATGACCTGCTCGCCGTCGCCCAGGCCACGGAACGGCTGGGCTTCGACGCGTTCTTCCGGTCCGACCATTACCTGCGCATCGGGGCGGGCGACCCGGGCCCCGGTTCGACCGACGCCTGGCTCACGCTGGCCGCGCTGGCCAGGGAGACCTCCCGGATCAGGCTGGGCACGCTGGTGAGCCCGGCCACGTTCCGGCTGCCGGGGCCGCTGGCCATCAGCGTCGCGCAGGTGGACCAGATGAGCGGCGGCCGGGTCGAGCTGGGCATCGGCACCGGCTGGCTCGACCAGGAGCACACCGCGTACGGCATCCCGTTCCCGCCGGTGAGCGAGCGGTTCGGCCGGTTCGAGGAGCAGCTGGAGATCATCCAGGGGCTCTGGACGGCGGAGAAGTCCTACTCGTTCGAGGGCAGCTACTACCGTCTCGTCGACTCGCCCGCACTGCCCAAGCCGGTCCAGCGCCCGCACCCGCCGATCATCATCGGCGGCACCGGCGCCAAGCGCACGCCCCGGCTGGTGGCCGCCTTCGCCGACGAGTACAACGTGCCGTTCAGGACCCTGTCCGAGACGGGCGCGGCCTATGACCGGGTGCGGGAGGCGACGGCGGAGACCGGCCGTACCGTGATCCTGTCGGCGGCGCAGACCGTCTGCGTCGGCCGTGACCAGGCCGAGCTCGAACGGCGCGCGGCCGCCATCGGCCAGGACCTGACCACGCTGCGGGAGGGCGGTCTCGCCGGAACTCCGGCGGAGGTGCTCGACAAGATCGGCCGGTTCGGCGAGCTCGGTGCCGAGCGCTTCTACCTCCAGGTCATGGACCTGTCCGACCTCGAACACCTGGAGCTGATCGCGGCCGAGGTGCTGCCGCACGTCTGACATATCCGTTGGCGCCCCTCAGCCGGACTGCGGCACACTTGCCCAGTGCTGCTGACCATTTCGACCACCGCCACACCTGCCACCGATCTGGGCTTTCTCCTGCACAAGCATCCAGATCGGGTGCAGGAGTTCGGTCAGTCGTTCGGTACGGCCACGGTCTTCTACCCGGAGTCGGGCGAGGGGCGCTGCACGGCCGCGCTGCTGCTCGACGTCGACCCGATCGCGCTGGTCCGGTCACGCGGCAAGAACTCGCCCGACTTCAGCCTGTCCCAGTACGTCAACGACCGGCCCTACGCCGCCTCCTCGCTGCTGGCCGTGGCCCTGGGCGACGTCTTCCGGACCGCGCGGGCCGGCCGGTGCAAGGCCCGGCCGGACCTGCCGGGCCGGCCGATGCCGCTGGTGATCGGGCTGCCGGCGCTGCCCTGCCGCGGCGGGCCCGAGCTGGCGGCCCGGCTGTTCGAGCCGCTCGGTTGGGCCGTCGAGGCGCTGGCCGTACCCCTGGACGAGGGGTTTCCCGAGTGGGGTGACTCGCGTTACGTCCGGCTGACGCTCACCGGGACCGTACGGCTGGCCGACGCGCTCAACCACCTGTACGTGCTGCTGCCCGTGCTCGACGACGGCAAGCACTACTGGATCGCGCCCGACGAGGTGGACAAACTGGTCAGAGCCGGTGAGGGCTGGCTGTACGGGCACCCGGAGCGCGGCCTGATCATGCGGCGCTACCTGGGCCGCCGCTGGGCGCTGGCCCGGACGGCGCTGGCCAGGCTGGCCGAGCTGGGCGACGAGACCGAGGAGCAGTTGGAGCCCGCGGTCGACGAGGACGCGGCGGCGGGGGAGACGGCGGCCGACGAGGCGGCCGCCGCCGAGGCCGAGGCCCAGGGCGACGTGCCGGAGGTCAAGCCGAAAGCGTTGAACGTCAGGCGGCGCGAGGCCGTACTGGAGACCCTGGAGGAGATCGGCGCGACGAGCGTGATCGACCTCGGCTGCGGGCAGGGCGAGCTGGTCGGCGCGATGCTGGCCAGGCCCAGGTTCGCCAGGGTCGCCGGGATGGACGTCTCGGCGATGGCGCTCACCATCGCCGCGCGCAAGCTCAGGCTGGACCGGATGCCCGACAGCAAGCGGGCCAGGCTGACGCTGTTCCAGGGCGCGCTGACCTACACCGACAAGCGGCTGTCCGGCTATGACGCGGCCGTGCTCATGGAGGTGATCGAGCATGTCGACCCGCCGCGGCTGGCGGCGCTCGAACGCGTCGTGTTCGGCCACGCCCGCCCGCAGCACGTGCTCGTGACCACCCCGAACATCGAGTACAACCCCCGCTACGAGTTCCTGACCGGGCTGCGCCATCGTGACCACCGCTTCGAGTGGACCCGCGCCGAGTTCGGCGCGTGGGCCTCGCGGGTGGCCGACAATTACGGCTACCAGGTCACCTTCAAGCCGGTCGGCGACGACGACCCCGAGGTCGGGCCGCCCACCCAGATGGGAGTGTTCACCCGATGATCAGCGTCCCCGAGCTGTCTCTCGTGGTGCTCGTCGGCGTGTCGGGCAGCGGGAAGTCGACGTTCGCCGCCAAGCACTTCATGCCGACCCAGGTGATCTCGTCCGACTTCTGCCGCGGTCTGGTCGCCGACGACGAGAACGACCAGTCGGCCACCCCCGCCGCCTTCGACCTGCTCCACCACATCGTCGGCGTACGCCTGGCCCGAGGGCTGTTCACCGTGGTCGACGCCACGAACGTGCAGTACGCCGCCCGCCGGAGCCTCATCGAGCTGGCCAAGAAGCACGACGTGCTGGCCGACGCGATCGTGCTCGACACCCCCGAGGAGGTGGCGATCGAGCGCAACGCCGGCCGCCCCAATCGCGACTTCGGGCCCGGTGTGGTCATCCGCCAGCGCAAGGACCTGCGCCGCTCGCTGGGCAAGATCTCCCGCGACGGCTTCAGGAAGGTGCACGTGCTGCGCGGCCTGGACGCCATCGAGAACGCCGAGCTCTCCTACGAGAAGGCGTGGACCGACAAGCGCGAGCTGACCGGCCCGTTCGACGTCATCGGCGACATCCACGGCTGCCGCTCCGAGCTGGAGACCCTGCTGGGCACCCTGGGCTGGGAGATCGAGCGCGCCGACGGCAAGGCGGTGACGGCCCAGCACCCCGCCGGTCGTACGGCGGTGTTCGTCGGCGACCTGGTCGACCGCGGCCCCGACTCGCCCGGCGTGCTCCGCCTGGTCATGGGCATGGTCGCGGCCGGCACCGCGATCTGCGTCTCGGGTAACCACGAGGCGAAGCTGGTGCGCGCGCTGAACGGCCGCAAGGTCACGGTCGCCCACGGCCTCAAGGAGTCGCTCGACCAGTTCGCCGCCGAGCCGCCCGAGTTCGTCGAGGGGGCCCGGACGTTCATGGAGGGCCTGATCAGCCACTACCGGCTCGACGGCGGCCGGCTCGTCGTCGCGCACGCCGGGCTCAAGGAGGCCTACCACGGCCGCGCGTCGGGCCGGGTCCGCGCCTTCGCCCTGTACGGCGACACGACCGGCGAGACCGACGAGTACGGCCTGCCGGTCCGCTACCCGTGGGCCGAGGAGTACCGCGGCCGGGCCATGGTCGTCTACGGCCACACGCCCACGATCAAGCCCGAGTGGATCAACAACACGATCTGCCTCGACACCGGCTGCGTGTTCGGCGGCACGATGACCGCCCTGCGCTACCCGGAACGCGAGCTGGTCTCCGTCCCCGCCGAGCAGATCTGGTACGCGTCGGTCAAGCCGCTCGGCGGCGAGTTCGCTCGCGACCCGGGCATGCTCGACATCGGCGACGTCCAGGGCACCAGGCACGTCGAGACCCGGTTCGGCACCCGGGTCAAGGTGATGGAGGAGAACGCGGCCGCGGCTCTGGAGATCATGAGCCGGTTCGCGGTGGACCCGCGCTGGCTGGTCTACCTCCCGCCGACCATGGCCCCGCCGGAGACGTCCGAGCTCGACGGCTACCTGGAGCACCCGCACGAGGCGTTCGAGGAGTTCGCCGCCGCCGGGGTGAGTGAGGTCGTGTGCGAGGAGAAGCACATGGGGTCGCGGGCCGTCGCCGTGCTCGCCAGGACCCCCGAGGTGGCCGCGGCGCGCTTCGGCGTCACCGACGGCTCCGCGGGCGCGGTCTACACGCGTACCGGGCGCCCGTTCTTCGACGACATGGCGCCGCTGGTGGACCGGCTGCGGGAGGCGTGCGAGCCGCTCTGGGCCGAGCTCGGCTCCGACTGGGTGGCGCTCGACTGCGAGCTGCTGCCCTGGTCGGCCAAGGCGGGCGAGCTGATCAGGAGCCAGTACGCCTCTGTCGGCGCGGCGGCGCGGGCGGCGCTGCCTGAGGCGGTGTCGGCTCTGGAGGCGGCCGCCGGGCGCGGGCTGGATGTGGGCGGGGTGCTCGCCCGCACTCGACGCCGCACCGGCAACGCTGCCCTGTTCCGCGACGCCTATGCGCGTTACTGCTGGCCGGTTGACGGCCTGGACGGGGTACGCGTGGCGCCGTTCCAGATCCTGGCCTGCGAAGGCCGGGCCACGGCGCTGGAGCCGCACGCCTGGCACCTGGCGAAGCTCGCCCTGCTCGACTCGCCGCTGATCGCCCCCACCAGGCATGTCTTCGTCTCGCTCGACTCGCCGGAGTCGCGGGCCGGGGCGGTGGACTGGTGGTCCTCGCTGACGGCGGCCGGTGGCGAGGGCATGGTGGTCAAACCCGCCCAGTACGTGGCAGGCCGGGTCCAGCCTGGGGTCAAGGTACGCGGGCGCGAATACCTGCGGATCATCTACGGCCCCGACTACACCGAGTCGCTCGACCTGCTGCGCAGGCGCTTCCTCGGCAAGAAGCGGTCCATGGCGCTGCGCGAGTACGCGCTCGGCCTGGAGGCCCTGTCGCGCCTGGCCGACGGCGACGCGGGCTGGCGGGTGCACGAGCCGGTCTTCGCGGTGCTCGCCCTGGAGTCCGAGCCGGTGGACCCGCGCCTGTAGTTTTTGAGTAATCGTGGCTGTACGTGAAGTGACGGCGGGTAAATCCCCTTTCCGGGGAGGGAGTCCGCAATGGCTACTCAGCATGGCCACCAGGAGAACCTTGGTCACGTCGTTTTCATCACGGCGGCGGCGGCCATCGGCGGGTTCCTGTTCGGCTACGACAGCGCCGTGATCAACGGCGCTGTCGTCGGGATCCAGAAGTACTTCCGAGTCGGCCCGGTGGAGATCGGGGTCGTGGTGGCCATCGCGCTGCTCGGCTCCGCCGTCGGCGCCTGGATCGCGGGGCGGCTGGCCGACTGGTGGGGACGTACCAGGACGATGCAGGTGGCGGCCATCCTGTTCTCCGCCAGCTCGATCGGGCAGATGCTGCCGTTCGCCCTCTGGGACCTGGCCCTCTGGCGGGTGCTGGCGGGCATCGCGATCGGGATGGCCTCGGTGCTCGGCCCGGCCTACATCGCCGAGGTGTCGCCGCCCGCCTACCGGGGGCGGCTCGGCTCGTTCCAGCAGCTCGCGATCGTGCTGGGCATCGCGTTCTCGCAACTGGTCAACTACGCCTTCGTCCGGCTGGCCGGGGGCGACGTCAACAACCAGCTCTGGGGACTGCAGGCCTGGCAGTGGATGCTGGGCGCGTGCGTCGTGCCGGCCCTGCTCTATCTGCTGTTCGCCTCGACCATCCCCGAGTCGCCCCGATACCTGATCGCGGTCGGCCGGGTCAGGCAGGCCCGTACGGTGCTGGCCGAGGTCGAGGGTGAGCACGTGGACCTGGACGCCCGGGTGGCGGAGATCAAGCAGGTCCTCAGGAGCGAGCAACGGACCTCGATCAAGGAGCTGCGCGGGCCCGCCTTCGGGCTGCTGCCGATCGTCTGGATCGGCATCGCTCTGTCGGTCTTTCAGCAGTTCGTCGGCATCAACGTGATCTTCTACTACTCGTCGGTTCTCTGGCAGTCGGTGGGCATCACGCAGAGCAACTCGCTGCTGATCAGCTTCTCCAGCTCGGTCATCAACATCATCGGCACGTTCATCGCGATCTCGCTGGTCGACAAGATCGGGCGCAAGCCGCTGCTGCTCATCGGCTCGGCGGGCATGGCCATCTCGCTGGCCACGGCCGCCTGGGCGTTCTCCTACGCCCGCGGGCTCAGCCTGCCGCCCCCGCAGGGGCCCATCGCGCTGATCGCGGCCAACGTGTTCGTACTGTTCTTCGCCCTGTCGTGGGGTGTCGTGGTCTGGGTTCTGCTGGGGGAGATGTTCCCCAACCGGATCCGGGCCGCCGCCCTGGGGGTGGCCGCCTCGGCGCAGTGGATCGCGAACTGGGCGATCACGGTGTCGTTCCCGGCCCTGTCGAAGTGGAACCTGCCGCTGACGTACGCCGGGTACGCCTTCTTCGCCCTGCTGTCGTTCCTGTTCGTCGCCAAGTTCGTCAAGGAGACCAAGGGCCGCAAGCTTGAGGACATGGGTTAGCGTCCGATGAGTGATTGACGACGACCCCTGGCAACCCTGGGCTGATGTCGGATCAGTCCTCCTTCGCGAGCGCTTCGCGCACCACCACCCGGTCTTTCTCCTTCTCGGCCTGCGACAGCTGGTGATACGGCAGTTTCTGCTCGGGCGGGGCCCACTCACCGTTGCGCCGAAGCCAGGCGTCGTGCACGCTCTCGCTGGCGGATTCCATGAATTTCTCGCCCTTGAGATCGGCTCCGTGCTTGCGCGCGTCATCCACCAATCGGACCGCCACGGTCGCCGACTCCTTGTTCTCCTTCTGCCAGTCGGCCGGCAGGTCCTTGTATCGGGTATTGGCGATGTCGACCTCATCGGTGCCGCGCCTTTTGATCCATGCCTGGTCTGTTGTCGTCTTGACCCGCGGTTCGTAGCCTCCTCCGGGCAACCGGCGGGGAGTGCGCCAGGCGTCATGGAGGCGGTCGGCCACAGCGTCGATCCTGCGAGCCTGCCGGGTCTTTAACAGGCTCGTGAAGATGCGTCCGGCGCGGCTCAGGGCGTTGCGGAGCATGGCGATGAACCGCGTGCCCATGGCCGCGAGGCGAGGGAGAAGCTGAGGGGCGAAGGCGATGGCGATCCCGGCGGCGACCGCCACGCTCGCGAGCAGACCCTCGGCCCACTCGATGATGCCTTTGGAGATGCGCAGGTTGCCGGCGGCCGTGGTGAGGCGGTCGGCGAGGTCAGCCGCCTGGGGTCCGGCGCCATCGCGGCTGGTCATGTAGGCGTGCAGCGCGTCGGTGGCCGGCCCCTCGTTCGTGCCCGCCAGCCGGTAGGCGTGCCCGCCGTCCTGGACCAGCCGCCTGTGATAGGCGGCGGCCCGGTCCATCTCGCTGATGTGCTGGTCGAGCAGGCCGGTGTCGGGCAGCGGAGGGATGCCGAGGATGCTGAGACCGGCGACCACCGCCGGCTCGCTCATCAGGCTCATGCTCGAGCCTGGCCCGTTGGCGTGACGTTCGTCGTGTTGATGTGCTCTGCCTCAACGTTGACCCCGGCCATGGTGACCTGACCGTTGCCGGTGTGGCGCAGGTGCCCGTCGAGCCGGTCGCATGCGTCCAGCAGGGTGCGCCTCAACTCGCGATAGGGGCCAGAGAACTCCTCATACGGCAACGGCGCCTCATCTCCCCATTCGCCGCGCAATCCGGTGGCGAAATCCGCGTACTCATCCGCCAGTCTTCTGAAGGAGCGCCCGGAAGAGTGTCGGCCGCCGGCATCGATATTCACGTAATCGGGTGTCATCCCGTTCACCTTCCTTCTAACCGGCGAAGCGTCTCATCGAGCGCCGAGGTCAACCGGTCGAAGTCGCGAGAGGCTTGGACCTCCAGCTCGTCCAGCCGCCGAGCAAGGGTCTGTTCGTGCTCTCCCAGCGCGACCGGCTCCTCGCTGCTCTCGCCCATCCGATCGAGGTGGGCCCGCTGCGCCGCCCGTACGGCGACGACGATCTGCCCGGCCAGCTCCCGCGAACCCAATCGCAGCGCCCGGGGGTCAAGGCGAAGCGCCGTCAGCAGGCCATCAGCGCCGACATCCGCACTTACTTGCCCGCCTGCGGCCTCACCGACGACGTTCACGTTGTTACGCCGCTGGAAACGGTCACGTGATACCTCCGAACTCATCCATTCGGGCATGATCGACTTTCTAGGACGATACCGGAGCCAAGGGCGCAAGCTTGAGGAGATGGGTTAGCGTCCGACGAGTGATTGACGACGTGCTCGGCCCCTCGCTCCGGGTGTTGCTCTGCGGCATCAATCCCGGGTTGATGTCGGAGGCCACCGGCCACCACTTCGCCCGGCCGGGGAACCGGTTCTGGCCCGCGCTGCATCTGTCCGGGTTCACGCCTCGGCTGCTCGCGCCCGCCGAACAGCACCTCTTGCCGTCGTACGGGCTGGGCATCACCAACGTGGTGGCCCGGCCCAGTGCCAAGGCGTCGGAGCTGTCGCGTGCGGAGCTGGTCGAGGGTGGGGCTCGGCTGGCCGGGCTGGTGGCTTCGGTGCGGCCTCGGGTGCTGGCCGTGCTGGGGGTGTCGGCCTACCGTACGGCCTTCGCCCGGCCCAAGGCGGCCGTCGGGCTCCAGGGGGAGGCGGTGGGCGGGGTGCCGGTGTGGGTGCTGCCGAACCCGAGCGGCCTGAACGCCCACTGGACCCTGGCCGGCATCGCCGGTGAGCTGAGGCGCTTGCGCGAGCATACTGAGCGGTCGGAATGAAGCTCCGCCGGGACTCTTGACGGGCTCAGATCTCGATCCCTACTATCGGGTAACCTCTAAAGGATCTACTCAATCCCCGTTTACGGTTCAACCACTTCAGGTTTTGCGGAGTGGCCTTCGGCCGTAGCCTCGTAGGGAAATGTCGAATGACAGATGACTATGACGTCGTCATAGTGGGCGCGAGCATTGCCGGATGTGCCAGTGCAATACTCTTCGCGAATATCGGCGCTCGCGTCGCCCTCTTGGAAAAGCATTCCGGTATGGACGCGTACAAGGTGTTGTGCACCCACACGCTGCAACCGAGTTGCCTGCCGGTCATGAAGACGCTGGGCCTGCTGTCCTTGCTCGAAGAGGCAGGGGCGCACGGGCACGTCACCCACCTGTGGACGAAATGGGGCTGGATCGCGCCGCGGTCCGCGCCCGGCGAAGACCCGCTTCCGCACGGCGTCAATGTCCGGCGCCAGACCCTGGACCCCTTGCTCAGGCGGCTCGCCGCCGAGACCCCGGGAGTCGACCTCCGGCTCGGCCAGAACGTCAACGGCCTCCTGGAGGAGGACGGCCGCCGCACCGGAGTCCGCGTCACCGCGAACGGCGTGGAGACCCGGCTGACGGCGCGACTGGTCGTCGGCGCGGACGGCCGCAACTCGACCGTGGGCGCCCTCAGCGGGCTTCCCGTCAGGCTGAGCGCCAACAACCGGCTGGGCTTCTTCGCCCAGTACCGTGGCCTGCCGGAAGACGCGCCGAGCCGGGTGTGGTTCCTCGACCCCGACACCGCCTTCGCCTTCCCCAACGACGACGGCGTCACCGTGATCGCCTGCTCGCCGAACAAGGAACAGCACACGTCGGCCTTCCGCGGCGATCTCGAAGGCAGCTTCGAACGGTTCGTCCGCGCCCTGCCCGACGCTCCCCGCATCGACGAGGGCGAACGCGTCTCCAAGATCATCGGAACGCTCGACCTGCCCAACGTCTACCGCAAGCCGTACGGTCCGGGACTCGCTCTCGTCGGTGACGCGGCGCTGGCCACCGATCCGCTGTGGGGAGTCGGCTGCGGCTGGGCGTTCCAGTCGGCGCAGTGGCTGGTGGACGCGGTCGGCGGCGCCGTGGCGAACCAGCACGACGTGCTGCCGGGTCTGGCGGAATACGGAAAAGCGCACCGTGCGGCACTGGACAGCCATCACAAGCTGATGGAGGACTATTCGGCCGTACGGCCGTTCAATGGCTTCGAGCGGCTGCTGCTTTCCGCGGCGGCCCGCGACGCCGAAGCGGCCCGGCATTATTACTCCTTCGCCTCCCGGCTCATCGACGTCAAGCAGTTCGCGTCACCGGGCTCGCTGCTGCGCGCGGCGCGGGTCAACGCATTCCACCGTCTCCGCAACGGGTCGGCCGTGTAAATCAGATGTGAAGGACACTCCGTGACTTCTCGTATCGCCGTGGTCGGTATGGCATGCCGTTTTCCCGACGCCTCCACAGCCGGTGAGCTGTGGGACAACGCGCTGGCCGGCCGCAGGTCGTTCCGCCGGCTGCCGCCCGAGCGCATCCGGCTGTCCGACTACTGGTCCGCGGACCGTTCGGCGCCCGACCACTTCTACACGACCGAGGCGGCGCTGTTACGCGACTGGGCGTTCGACCGGCTGCGCTTCAAGGTGGCGGGCACGACCTTCCGCAACACCGACATGGTGCACTGGCTCGCGCTGGAGGTGGCCGCCGAGGCGCTCGCCGACGCCGGCTTCCCCGACGGCAAGGGCGCGCCGCACGAGACCACCGGCGTGGTCATCGGCAACTCCCTCACCGGCGAGGGCCAGCGCGCGGCCGGGATCAGGCTGCGCTGGCCGTACGTACGCCGCATCGTCGCCAACGCCCTGGAGGGCACGCTGGACACCGAGCAGCTCACCGAGCTGCTCGGCCGGATGGAGCACGAGTACAAGGCGCCGTTCCCCGTGCCCGACGGCGACTACCTGGCCGGCGGCCTGTCCAACACGATCGCCGGGCGCATCTGCAACCACTTCGACCTCAACGGCGGCGGCTACGCCGTCGACGGCGCCTGCGCCTCCTCGCTGCTGGCGCTCACCACCTCCTGCAACGCGCTGGTCTCCGGCGACCTCGACGTCGCGGTCGCCGGCGGGGTGGACATCAGCATCGACCCGAACGAACTGATCGGCTTCTCCAGGGCCGGCGCGCTCGCCGCCGACGAGATGCGCGTCTACGACCAGCGGTCCGCCGGGTTCTGGCCGGGTGAGGGCTCCGGGATGGTCGTGCTGATGCGCGAGCAGGACGCCATCTCCCGTGGCCACCGCATCCACGCCCTCATCGCCGGCTGGGGAGTCTCCTCGGACGGCGCGGGCGGGATCACCCGGCCGGAGTCCGACGGCCAGCGGCTCTGCCTGGACCGCGCCTACGAGCGCGCCGGGTTCGGCATCGAGGAGGTGCCGTACTTCGAAGGGCACGGCACCGGCACCGCCGTGGGCGACGCCGCGGAGCTGGAGACGATCTCCGAGGCGCGAAGGGCGGCCGCGCCGGCCGCGCCGCCCGCGGTCATCGGCTCGATCAAGGCCAACATCGGCCACACCAAGGCGGCCGCCGGGATGGCCGGCCTGATCAAGGCGGTCATGGCGGTCAACAGCGGGGTGCTGCCGCCGACCACCGGCTGCGAACGACCCCACAAGATCATTTCTGGTGACGCCCCAGCCCTGCGCACCCTCCGCAAGGCCGAAGCGTGGCCGCAGGACGCACCGCTCCGCGCGGGCGTCAGCGCCATGGGCTTCGGCGGCATCAACACGCATGTGGTGATCGAGTCACCGCGCCGCAGACGCCCCCGCCTGGACGGGCGGACCCGGACGCTCATGAACTCCCCCCAGGACGTGGAACTGTTCTGCCTGGACGCCGACTCACTGGACGACCTCCGGCAGGAGGCCGAGCGCCTCGCCGGGGTCGCGGTGGGCATGTCCCGGTCCGAGCTGCCCGACCTGGCCGCGTACCTGGCCCGGAAGATCGGCCGCAGGCCGAGACGCGCCGCGGTGGTCGCCGGCACGCCCGCCTCGCTCGCCGAGCGGCTGCGGCAGGTCGCCGAGCTGGCCGGACAGGGCACGGAACGCCACCTCGACAGCGCGGCCGGGGTCTTCCTCGGCGCGCTCGGCGAGCTGCCGCGCATCGTGCTGATGTTCCCCGGACAGGGCTCCGGCACCCGCTCCGACGGGGGCGCGCTGCGCCGCCGCTTCGACTCGGTCGACGAACTGTACGAGACGGCGGCCCTGCCCACCGGCGGCGACCAGGTCGAGACCGCCGTCGCCCAGCCACGCATCGTCACCGCCTCGGTGGCCGGGCTGCGGGTGCTCTCCGAGCTGGGCGTCGAGGCCGGGGCCGCGGTCGGCCACAGCCTCGGCGAACTCGTCGCGCTGCACTGGGCCGGATCCTTCGACGAGGCCACGGCGCTGCGGATCGCCGCCGCCCGGGGACGGGCGATGAGCGAGCTGTCGGAGAGCGGCGGCGCGATGGCGAGCATCACCGCCGACCACGACACCGTGGCCGCGCTGCTCGGCGACGACGATCCGGTGGTCGTCGCCGGCCTGAACTCACCGCGCCAAACCGTGGTCTCGGGACCCGCCGAGGCGGTGACCCGGGTCGTCGAACGGGCGACCCGCCAGGGCCTGTCGGCGGTCAGGCTCCCCGTCTCGCACGCCTTCCACTCGCGGCTGGTCGCTCCGGCCGCCGACGTCTTCGCGAGCAGGCTGGCCGAAGAGCGGCCGGAGCCCGTCCGTCGGCACGTCATCTCGACCGTGACCGGCGCACCGGTCGTCGGCGAGCCCCTCGACCTGCTGCGCGAGCAGATCACCGCACCGGTCCGCTTCATCGAGGCGCTCACGGCGGCGGCGAAGGACGCCGACCTGCTCATCGAGGTAGGGCCGGGCCAGGTGCTGACCCAGTTGGCGGGCGACATCGTCGAGGTCCCCGCCGTCGCCACGCGGACGGACGACGACTCGCTGACCGGCATCCTGCAGACGCTGGGCGCCGCGTTCGCCGTCGGCGCCGGTGTCACGGTCGGCGAGCTGTTCGAGGATCGCTTCACCCGCCTCTTCGACCCGGCCGCCACCCCGACCTTCATCACCAACCTGTGCGAGGTCGTCCCGGAGATCGACTCCGCCCTGCTGGTCGGCGCCGCCGCCCCCGCGACCGCATCCTCGTCCGAGGGGTCCCCGTCCGCGGACGAGCCCGCCGGCGACCCGCTGCTCCTGCTGCGCCGGCTGGTCGCCGAGCACGCCGAGTTCCCGTTGGACGCGGTGCAGGCGGACAGCAAGTTCCTGGACGACCTGCACCTCAGCTCGATCGTGGTGGGCGAGATCGTCGGCGAGTCCATGCGCCGTCTCGGGCTGTCCGAGCCCGCCGCGCCCACCGGGTACGCCACCGCGACCCTGGGCCAGGTCGCCGAGACGCTGGAGCAGCTCGTCGCGACGGGCGAGGCGCCGGCCGAGGACGCCGAGACGGCGGCGGCCCGCATCGTGCCGCCCGGCATCGCGCCCTGGGTGCACGGCTTCGGCGTCGAGTGGCGGCCGGGCACCTCGCCGAGTCGTACGGCGCCGCGCAGCTCGGGCACCTGGCAGGTCGTCGGCGACCATCCGGCCGCCGAAGCCGTGCGCACCGCGCTCGCCGAGGCGGAAACCGGCACCGGCGTCCTGGTCGTCCTCCCTTTGGAGTCGGGTTCCGGGTCGGAGTCCGGGTCGGAGTCGCGGTCGGAGTCGGGGTCGCGGTCGGAGTCCGGGTCCGGGTCCGGGTCGGGGTCGCGGTTGCGGTTGCGGTCGGGGTCGGGGTCGCGGGCCGAGCGGCTGGCGGTGCTGCGCGCCGCCGCCGACGCGGTGCTCGCGGGCAAGGAGGTGACCCGCTGCGTGATCGTCCAGGAGGATCCCGGCGGGGCCGGCTTCGCCAAGAGCCTGCACCTGGAAGCGCCCTGGGTCGCCACCACTGTGGTGACCCTCCCGCTCGCCACGGCCGAGGCGCCCGCGCGGATCACTGCGGAGGTCACCGCGACCGACCGCTTCAAGGAGGTCCGCTACGACACCGACGGCACCCGGACAGAGCCCGTGCTGGTGCCGGTGGAACTCAACGGCGCCACGCTCCCGCTCGGCCCGGACGTTTCGCTCGGCTCGGGTCTTCCGCTCGGTCCGGACGATGTGCTGCTCGTCACGGGCGGTGGCAAGGGCATCACGGCCGAGTGCGCGTTGAGCCTGGCCAAGGAGACGGGCACGCGGCTGGCCCTGCTGGGCCGGTCCGATCCGGCGGCGGACGGCGAACTGGCCGCCAACCTGGCACGGATGGCGAGCGCCGGGGTGACCGCCCGCTACCTGCGCGCCGACGTCACCGACCGGGCGAGGATGGCCGAAGCGGTCGCCGCGATCGAAGGGGACCTCGGCAAGGTCACCGGCGTCCTCCACGGAGCCGGCGGCAACGTGCCCAAGCTGCTCGGGGAGCTCACCGACGACGACTACGCCGGCACGATCGACCCCAAGGTCGCGGGGCTCGAAGCGGTACTTGCCGCCGTCGACACCGGCGCCCTGCGGCTGCTCGTCACGTTCGGCAGCATCACCGGACGGGCCGGGCTGCGGGGCGAGGCCCACTACGCGATCGCCAACGAGTGGCAGAGCGACCTCGTCGAACGGCTCGCGCACGAGCTGCCGCACTGCCGATGCAGGGCCGTGGAATGGTCGCTGTGGTCGGGCGTCGGCATGGGCGAGCGGCTCGGCTCGGTGGAGAACCTCGCCCGCGTGGGCGTCACCACCATCACCCCCGACCAGGGCGTGGCCATGCTCCGCGAGCTGATCGCCGACCCCGGCGCGCCCGTCGTCACCGTGGTCACCGGCCGCTTCGGCGACATGCCGACGGTGACCTTCCGCGCCGGCCGCGAGGTGGCTTTCGGCGCCGGCCGCGAGGGGAGTGACGATCTGCCGCTGCTCCGGTTCCTGGAGCAGCCGCGCGTCTCGTACCCGGGCATCGAGCTCGTCGCCGACTCCGAGGTCAGCTGGGCCAGCGATCCCTACCTCGCCGAGCACGTCTTCGGCGGTGGGGAAGGGGCCGTCCTCCCGGGCACGGTGGGCATGGAGATCATGGCTCAGGCCGCGGCCGGGCTGCTCGGCACCGAGGCCGTGCCGGTCCTCGAGGACGTGGAGTTCCTCCGGGCCATCGTCGTTCCCGAGGACGCGCCGGTGACGGTGCGCGTGGCGGCGCTGCGTACCGGGCCGGGCAGGGTCACCACCGCGGTCCGTACGAGTGCGACCAAATTCCAGATCGACCACTTCCGGGCGGTCTGCGATTACTCCTCCGGCGCCAAACCGGAGACACTCGGGCTCACCCGGCCCGACGAGGTGGCGCTGCCGCCGCTGGCGTTCGACCCCGCGACGGACCTCTACGGGCCGATGCTCTTCCACGGCCCGAGGTTCAAGCTCGTCGAGAGTATCCACCGAACCGGCGCCCAGCACGTCACGGGCCGGCTCCTGGCCGGCACGGGCTCCTCCTGGTTCGGGCGGTATCTCCCCTCCCGGCTGCTGCTCGGCGACCCGGCCGCCCGGGACGCCTACATGCAGCCGATGCAGACCTGCGGGCCGACCGTGCTGGCCATCCCCTCGGGAGTGGAACGCATCGTGCCGGGCCCGTCGACCGGCGAGCAGGCGACCGACGTCTATATCCGGCACCGCTTCGACGACAAATGCTGGGACATCGAAGTCACCGACCGCGACGGCGGCGTCATCGAGACCTGGCAGGGCTTCCGTACGCAGCTGGTCAGCAAGTACGAGGTGCCCCGCGAGTGGGTTCCCATGCTGCTGGGCTCCTACCTGGAGCATGTGCTCATCGAGCAGAACCTGGCGGGCCGCGTCCTGTTCGACGCCGACGGCGACGGGCTGGAGCGGCGGCAGGCCAGCAGGCTGGCGGTCCAGCGGTTGTTCGGCGCCGACGCCGAGGTCGTCTGGCGCCCGGACGGCAAGCCGGAGGTGGTGAGCGGCGAGACCGTGTCGATCGCGCACGCGGCCGGCGTAACCATGGCGACGACCACCGCGGGGTGCGATCTGGAGACGGTCACGCCCAGGACCAGGCAGACCTGGTCGACGCTGCTCGGCGCCGAACGGCTCGCGCTGGCCGAGGCCGTCGCGGACGAGGCGGAGGAGGACTTCGACACCGCGGCCACCCGGGTCTGGACGGCCGCCGAGTGCCTGGTGAAGGCGGGCCGGCCCGTCGACGCCGCCGTCACGTTCGACTCGGCGCGGGAAGGCGGCTGGGTGGGGCTCGTCGCCGGCGACCACCGGATCCTGACGATGTCCACCAGGCTGCGTGGTGTGGCCGCCCCCGTCGTCCTCGCGATCCTGGCCGCCACCGACCCGAACGCCGGCAAGGCCAGTGAGCTCCGGTGACCGGCGACGCGTACGAATACCGGCACGTCGTGGGCATCGAGGACACCGACCTGCTCGGCAACGTCAACTACGTCAACTACATCCGCTGGCAGGGCCGCGCCCGGGAGATGTTCCTGCGCGACTTCGTCCCCGGCGTGGTGGCCGGTTTCGCCGACGGGGTGCGCCTGCTGACCGTGAGCTGCCACTGCGACTACCTGCGGGAACTGGCGGTCTTCGACGAGGTGATCATCAGAATGCGTCAGGGAGAGCTGGGCCAGACCCAGTCGGTGATGACGTACGAGTACTGGCGTCAGCTCCCGGGCGGCGGAGAGGAGCTGGTCGCCACCGGAGAGCAGCGGATCGCCTGCGTACGTCCCGACGAGAACGGCCACCTGGTCCCGGCGCGGATCCCGGAACAGATGCGGCGCCTGCTCGAACAGGTGCGCAGTCCTCGCCGTTGATCACCGAAGGGAATGACCATGCACGCTGTTTCCGACACCGCCCGCTGGACCGCGGCCGCCAGGGCGAAGGAGTCGCGGCGCGATGACGCGATCTTCACCGACGACCTGGCCGAGGAGCTCGCCGGAGAGGAGGGCGCGACCCTCTTCGCCCGCTACGACAACCCGGGCGTGGGCGAGTTCATCGCCATCCGGACCCGATACCTGGACGACGTGATCTCCGTACGCTCCGACCTCAGGCAGGTCGTCCTGCTGGCGGCAGGCCTGGACACGCGCTCGGTGCGGCTGGCCTGGCCCCCGGAGACCGTGCTCTACGAGATCGACCAGGCCGACCTGCTGGACGACAAGGACAAGAGGCTCGCCGAACTCGGCGCCCGGCACGGCTGCGTCCGGCGGCCCGTCGGCGCCGACCTCACCGGCGCCTGGCCGGAGGCACTGCGGGAGGCCGGCTGGGATCCGTCGGCGCCGACCCTGTGGGTGGTCGAGGGGCTGCTGTTCTACATCCCGGAGCCCGACGCCCGCCTGCTGCTGCGACGGGTCGCGGAGATCTCCGCTCCGGGAAGCGTGCTCGCCGGGGATCTGCTCAGCCACCAGTCGATGATCAGCGAGTTCTCGCGGGAGGGACTGCGCAGGCTGACCGAGGACGGCTGCCCGTGGCTGTTCGGCACCGACGAGCCCGAGGAGTTCCTGTCCGGCTGCGGCTGGCGGGTCAGCGAGCTGAAGACTCCCGGCGAGGAGGGCGCCTCCTACGACCGGTGGCCGTGGAACCCGCCGTTGCCCCGGGACGTCATGGGCTTCCCCCGGAACTTCCTCTTCATCGCCGACAAGGGCTGACGTCGAGTCCATCGGAAACGCGCGGGTAGCCTGGGAGTGCGGCTGGTGCCTCTGACCAGCCGTTTTCCACCCCCAGTGCGGCTGCTATCGCGTTGAGTTCGCAGCGTTCAAGGTGTCTCCTCAGCCGCCCCTCAGCTCATAGGAGACCTGTGTTCAAGGCAACAGGCAGGCGATCAGCGGTGCTGGCCACCCTCATGGCCTTCGCGCTCGCACTGATCACCACCGCCACGGCCGCTGCGAGCGTGAACCGCACCGCCATCATCGGGGGCAGGGACGCGACGGCACCCTACTCGTTCATGGTGTCCTTCCGGCTGCAGGAAGAGCCCGACCACCACTGCGGCGGCGCCCTCATCGCCGCGGACTGGGTCGTCACCGCCGCCCACTGCAAGGCGCTCATGAAACCCGGCAAGACCCGGGTACGGATCGGCTCCCTCAGCCGCGACAAGGGCGGAGTTCTCGCCAGTGTCAAGCGGGTCATCACCCATCCCGACTGGGCCGGGCTCCACGCGCGCGGGCAGCGCGAGGGCGACCTTCTGCTGGTTCAGTTGGACCGGCGAGTAGACCTCCAGCCCATCCGCATCGCCGACGCCCCCGGCCGGGTCGGCGACCTGAGCCGCGTCATCGGCTGGGGCATGACCTGCGAGAACGAGACCAGATGCGGGAACGGTCCCCGGCAGTTGCAGGAGCTCGACACCGTCCGCGTACCCGCCGGCCGTTGCGAGGGTCTCGACCACGGCACCGAACTGTGCACCGGTGACCGCGCCGGGCGTGCGGCCAGCGCCTGCCACGGCGACTCCGGTGGCCCGCAGATCCGCAGCATCGCCGGCCGCTGGGAGCTGATCGGAGCCACCTCACGCGACGGCGACGACGTGGACAGCCGTATGGGCGGGGGAGCGGGCTGCTCCACCAACCCGAGCGGCGGGCCGGGAGTCGGCATCTGGACCGACGTGACCCACTACCGCTCCTGGATCACCCGCACCATCGGAGAACAGGTCTGACCTGCACCTTCGTGCGGGGTCAAAAGCGTCACGGGGGACGGGCAATATTCGTCCACCCCTCGCGTGCGGACTCCCGGGTCGGGGAGGGGGACAGTTCGCGGCGAACTTCGCCGATCGCACGGACTGGAGAACGCGATGAGCGGCACTACAGACGCGTGGCGCAGGAACCTGCCCATCCCTGATGTCGCTCAGCCGGCCTTCACCGCCCAGGACGTCCGCGACCAGGTTCCCGCGTTCGACAAGATGCGGCCGCTGCGCCCGCCGGGCAATCCGCCCAACGTGCTCATCGTGCTGATCGATGACATGGGGTTCGGCGCGTCCTCGGCCTTCGGCGGTCCGTGCCGGATGCCCGCGGCCGAGCGGCTGGCCGCCCAAGGGCTGAAGTACAGCCGCTTCCACACCACGGCGCTGTGCTCCCCGACCAGGCAGGCGCTGCTCACCGGCCGTAACCACCACTCGGTCGGCATGGGCGCCATCACCGAACTCGCGACCGCCGCACCGGGCTACAACGGCATCCGGCCCAACAGCGCCGCGACCCTGGCGCACATCCTGAAGTACAACGGGTACGGCACCGCCGCGTTCGGCAAGATGCACCAGACGCCCGTGTGGGAGACCAGCCCGTCGGGGCCGTTCGACCGGTGGCCGGTCGGCGACGGTTTCGAGAAGTTCTACGGCTTCCTGGGCGGCGAGACGAACCAGTGGGAGCCGACCCTGTTCGACGGCACGCTGCCGGTGCGGCCGCCCCGTACCCTCGAGGAGGGCTATCACCTGTCGGAGGACCTCGTCGATCAGACGATCGCCTGGGTACGGGCCCAGCGGGCGCTGACCCCGGACAAGCCGTTCTTCGCCTACCTGTCCTTCGGCGCTACGCACGCCCCGCATCACGTGGCACCGGAGTGGCGCGAGCCGTACCGGGGCCGGTTCGACCATGGCTGGGACGTTCAGCGGGAGCGGACGCTCGCCCGGCAGAAGGAGCTCGGCGTCGTGCCGCCGGAGGCGGAACTGGCGCCATGGCCGGCCGGAGTGCCGCACTGGAACCAGCTCACCGAGCAGCAGCGGCGGGTGGCCACCGCTCTCATGGAGAACTACGCCGCCTTCGCCACCCACACCGACCACCAGGTGGGCAGGCTGGTGGACGCGCTGGAAGAGATGGGCGCGCTTGAGGACACGCTCATCCTGTACGTGCTCGGCGACAACGGCGCCTCCGCCGAGGGCGGGCTCGACGGCACGACCAACGAGCTGTTCGCGCTCAACGGGATGAAGGAGACCATCGAGGACGTCCTGGCCGGGCTCGACGGGCTCGGCGGCACGGAGTCCTACCCGCACTACCCGGTCGGCTGGGCGCTGGCCATGGACACCCCGTACCAATGGACCAAGCAGGTGGCCTCCCACTACGGCGGCACCCGCAACGGCCTGATCACGCACTGGCCGGGCGGCATCCGGGAAAAGGGCGGGATCCGCCACCAATGGCACCATGTCATCGACGTCGTGCCGACGGTCCTCGAGATCACCGGGCTGCCCGAGCCGTACTCCGTCGACGGCGTCGCGCAGCGGCCGATCGAGGGCGTCAGCATGAAATACAGCTTCGACGACCCGCGGGCGGACGAGCGGCACACGACCCAGTACTTCGAGATGTTCGGCAACCGCGGCATCTACCACTTCGGCTGGACCGCGGTGACCCGCCACCGCATTCCGTGGGAGACCGGGGCGCAGGAGATGCCGCCCTTCGCCGAGGACGTCTGGGAACTCTACGACACCTCCACCGACTGGACACAGGCCCGCGACCTGGCCCGGCAGCAGCCGGACAAGCTGGCCCGGCTCAAGGAGCAGTTCCTCATCGAGGCCGCCAAGTATCAGGTGTTCCCCCTGGACGACCGCGCCGTCGAGCGCGCCGACCCCGACATCGCCGGCCGCCCGGACCTGCTCGCCGGCCGTACGTCGATGACGTTGTACGCCGGGATGAGGCAGTTGCAGGAGAACACCGTGCCCAACGTGAAGAACAAATCCCACTCGATCACCGCGGAGATCGACGTGCCGGAGGGCGGCTGTCACGGCGTGATCGTCGTGCAGGGCGGCCGGTTCGGCGGCTGGGCCCTGTATGTGAACCGGGGGCGGCCGGCGTACTGCTACAACTACTTCGGCCGGCACTCCTCCTACGTCCGGGCACCCGAGCCGCTCGCCCCGGGACGGCACACTGTCTGCTTCGCCTTCCTTTATGACGGAGGTGGCGTCGGCAAGGGTGGGAACGGGCTGCTCACGGTGGACGGTGTCAGGGTCGCCGAGGGACGCATCGACGAGACCATCCCGTATCTTTTCTCCGCTGATGAGACGCTCGATGTCGGGGTTGACACCGCCTCGCCGGTGAGTGCGGAATACGGGAAGACCGACAGCGCCTTCACCGGGACGATCGATTACGTGCGCATTGACATCGGGGATGATGACCAGAGCCATCTGGAAAACCCCGAGCACCGCCACCACCGGATGATGGCAAGGCAATAGCCGTGATCGGACGGTCGGCCGGGACGCTTCTGGGACTTGGCGGGGCGGGGTGCTGGTTCCACGCCTCACAAGCGGTGCTGCGAGGTTCGAGTTGATGTTCCGTAGGCGGCCATGAACATGTCCAGCAGTCCGTCGACCGCGTTCTCGTCGATGGGGCGGGTTGACAGCAGGCTGCGGTAGTACAGAGCGCCGCACAGCACCTCGGCGGGGAATTCCAGGTTCGCTTCCGCGACCAGTTCGCCGGTGCGCTGGGCGCGGGTGATCCGGTCGAGGGTGCTCTGCTCGACGGTGATCAGGAATCGTTCGTACAAGGTCGTCCGCAGCGTGGAATCGGCCTGCGCCTCGGCGATGACCGCGCGGTAGACGGGGCCGATCGGCGGGCTGGAAAGGGCGAGGCCTGAGCGCAGGAACTGTTCGCGCAGATCCGCGCGGACGTCCCCGGTGTCGCGGTAGTCCAGGTCGCTGGCCCAGACGCGGCTGAGCGCGTCGAGCAGCAGCGCCGCCATGGACGGCCAGCGCCGGTAGATCGTGTGCTTCCCGACCCCGGCCCGTCTGGCGACCGCCTCGATGCTCAGGCCCGCGTAACCGACCTCCGCGGCCAGATCGAGGGTTACTCGCAGCAGTTCTTCCGTGCGCGCGGCGCCCCGGCGCCGTGGCGTGGCAGGCGTGTCGGTCATGATCCCACTCTATCGGCACGTGGCGTGCCGTTGACAGCGGCGGGAGCTACGTGCAGGATTAGCTCTCGATCGGCACGATGCGTGCCGATAGGTGGTGTGACGGCATGTCGCCACCCACGCGCCCAAGATTGCGCCACATCAGACCCACAGAGGGAGATCTGCCATGAGCAGCACCGAAAGCAGCAAGCACGAGGGATTCACGGCCGAGGAGCGGGCCGCGATGAAGGACCACGCCCAGGAGCTGAAGACGGCCGCACGTCGCGACTCGCGCGGCGGGAAGGCGGCGGAGAAGGCGGCGGAGGCGGAGCGGGAGGTGCTCACCAAGATCGCCGAGATGCAGGACTCGGACCGGATCATGGCCGAGCGCGTCCATGCCGTCATCGCGGCCAGCGCCCCGGTCCTGACGCCGAAACTCTGGTATGGGATGCCCTCCTACGCCCTGGACGGCAAGATCGTCTGCTTCTTCCAGAGCGCGGAGAAGTTCAAGGCGCGCTACGCGACGCTCGGGTTCAGCGACCAGGCGAAGCTGGACGAAGGCACGATGTGGGCGGCCGGTTTCGCCCTGACCGAGGTGACGGCCGAGGTGGAGGCGCGGATCGGCGAGCTCGTGAAGCAGGCGGCGAGCTGAGGCGCCCACTGGCCTTATGGCTGGTGCGTTAATTAACGGCTCGATTATCCGTGGTGGCTTCCGCGGTCAGCACGGAGGCTGACCGCGCCCTGGCCGGGAGAGGCTGTGATCACAGCGTTCAAGGCCGGCACCACACTGGGTCGGTCGTGACCCACGACTACAGCGCAGAAGTGACCATGGCCGCCTCTTCCACTTTGGCTTCCATCGAATCCGTCACCCTCGACGTGGCCGGACTGGTCGCATCTCCGGGCCACCGCTCCGGCTGATAGCTGATCATCTTGCCACTCTTGCGTCGCGCTATAGCCGGGATCGGACGATCGGTTGGGCGTTAGTGCTGTAAGGCAAATATAAAGATCAGGCCCTGCGGGCGACGCTCTATGCGTGAGGCCGAAACCATCCTGTTGGCGTGCCAAGGGCGTTGGGGGCTGATGACGTTGTCGCTCGTCAGGGCTGGATCTTGCTCTTATCGGACGCACCCCATCGAGCTGGAGCTCCAGGTGTTACAGATAATGTGTTCGAATTTTGAGTGATCTATCTCACCCTTGTCGGCTTGATCAGGTGAGGATATTGATCTTGTGTCATGTCAACTCACGCCTGATTGAGGGTGTTAGTGAACGAATTGCGACGTACAACGAGGTTGAGCGGGAAACCGTCCCGGCAAATCGCTCTGGCGACGGTGCTCACGGTGGCAGCATCGCTGCTGGTTGCGGGAACGGTGACGTCGGCCATGGCTGACCCCGAGCCGGTTGGGAGCGCTCCCGGCTCGACGAAGACCATTTTCCCTCGCCCGGATGATCCGGACGCATCTCTGCGCTCCGCGCTCCAGGAGGCGAAGCAGAGCAACCAGACGATCCCCGTTGAGTCCGCCTTCACCGAGACATCGCGTACGTGGGCCTACCCGGACGGGCATCTGGCGACGGAGTCGTATTCCGGTCCGGCTCAGCTCAAGCAGGGTGACGGTTCGTGGGCGTGGATCGACACCTCCCTGGTCGAGCAGAACGGAGTGCTGCGGCCCAAGCGGGCCAAGGGCGGCGTGCGCCTCTCGGCCGGTGGCACGCGACCTTTCGCGACCATGAAGCTGGGCAGGGACCGTTCGTTCGAGCTGTCCTGGCCGACGGCGTTGCCACACCCTCAGATCAAGGGCAACGTGGCCACGTACGTCGGAGCGGCCGGACCGTCGGCTGACCTGGTGGTGACCGCCCTGCCGACCGGATTCCGGCACGACATCGTGTTACGCGAACGGCCGGCCGGAGCGCTGGAGTTCCGCATTCCGGTGCAGGCGCGTGGGCTGGACCTCAAGACGTCCAAGTCCGGTGGCCTTTCGCTGTCGGCCCCCAAGGGCAAGCAGGTGGCGTCGGCTCCGGCGCCGCTGATGTGGGACGCGGCGGCGGACAAGCCAAGTGCTGAGCATCCTGGCCGTCAGGCGAAGATCGAGACCACGGTCGAGGGCAAGGACAGCTCCACCGTACTGGTGCTCAAGCCGGACACCGCGTGGCTGGCCGACCCGGCCACCCAGTACCCAGTGACGGTGGATCCCACAACAACGCTGGGCGTGACCCAGGAGGTGGGAGTCCGATCGCCTAGCGATCAACGCTCGCCCGGAGTTGTGAGCCGGTCGAACTGGAAGGAGTGCTCAGGCACCGGCTGTACGCCGGTCTTCAAGGAACGCATCGGCCGGACGATGATGGCGTTCGACACGGCCTCGATCGCCGGGCGGCACGTGGTCAAGGCCACGATGCAGCTGCAGTTGCGTCAGGACGTCATCAATTGCAGCGAGTTCCAGGGGATCGCCGCGCAGCGCATCACCGCGGCATGGGTGGCCAACGACACCTTCTGGGGCAACCAGCCGGCCAGCACTGGCGAGGGACGCGCCTCCATCGATCCGTGTTCGCTGCCGGACACGACCGGAGCGGTGTGGAGCTGGGACCTCACCGCCATGGCCGGATTGTGGGCCTCGGGCACACCGAACTACGGTCTGATGCTCAAGCTGACCTCGGAGAGCCCTGTCGCGCAGAACTTCGGTGAGGACTTCGCGTTCTGGCCGCAGTTGTTCACCGGCGGCACGCCTCCGAAACTGAGCGTGGACTGGGTCCTACCGCCCGAGATCCCCACGGTGAGCGCCGAGTCGATCGACTCGATGAACGGCAACGACGCCATCGCCCGCAGCACCAACGTCAAGGTGTCCTACAACTCGAGGGTGCCCGAGGCGACGAACCTCGACTACACGGTGACGGTCAACGACTCCACCATGGCTCCGCCGGCCCCGCAGCTGCCCACAGGTGAGGCGGCCTACTACAAGTTTGACGAGACCTCCGGCGCCACCGCCACCGACTCCTCAGGCACAAACCTGAACGCCACCCTGAGTGGCAGCTACAGCCGAGTCCCCGGCCAACTCGGACAGGCCGTCAAGCTGACCGGCGGCGCGCAAGCCAGCACCACCGCGCCGGTGCTCAACACCAACCAGAGCTTCACCGCCGCAGCCTGGGTACGCCTGGACAGCAGCACGGCCGACCAAGCCGTGATGTCGCAGATGGGCGTCAACTGGCCCGGCTTCACCTTGGCCTACGCCACCTCCGACGCTCCCGAATACGATCAGCGCTGGCTGATGTCCATGGTCACCCAGGACATCCCCAACGTGATCCATGAGCGCGTCATCCAGTCCAAGAACCTGGCGAAGATCGGCCAGTGGACGCATCTGGCCGTCCAGTACGACGCCAGCGCACACAAGGTCCGCATGTACGTGGACGGCGAACTGTCCGCTGAAGGCGACCACACCGTCGACTGGAACGCCCGGGGCAAATTCCAGATCGGTCGCGGCCTGATCCTCGAAGGCGACGGCAAGTTGGAGGGCGCCCTTGACGACATCCACGTCTACCACCGGGTGCTGAGCGCCGCTGATATCCGCACCATGGTCGGCGTGCCGACCACCACCACGCACAACGGCATCCTGTCCGGCCAGGTGCTGGACAAGGTCTTCACCCTCGATAACCCTGCTAGCTTCAAGTTCGTGGTCAAGGCCTGCCGCGTCGGCGTTGTTCCGCCCTCATGCAACGAGAGCCCGGCCTATCGCATCACCTCCGACGCACCCATGCTGCCCTCCGACACCGAGACCGGCATGGCAGACCCGGCCCAGCCGATCCTGTCCGGCATGGTCAACCGGCCCTCTGGCGGACCGGTCATGGCCAAGTACTACCTGTATGACAACACCGGCGCACCGGTGGGATCTGCGCCAATCGGCACTCGTACGGTCAACGGCGGGGAGCGGGCCTCCTTCCAGGTTCCCGCCAACACCGTCCAGCCTGGCCGCACCTACAAATGGCAAATGAACGCCTGCGCCACCAGTCCGCTGTCCACTGATCCCGGCACCGACCCCACGCCTACACCTACGCCCACTCCGACGCCCACCCCAACACCTACACCGACCCCATCGCCGAGTGGCTTGGTTGCCGCCTACGGAATGGAGGAAGGCACCGGAACCGCCGTCGCCGACAAGACGGGCACCAACAACGGCACCGCTGCCAGCACCTCCTGGGTGGCCGGCAAGTACGGCAAGGCGCTGTCCTTCAACGGCACCTCCAGCTGGGTAACCGTCTACCACTCGCCCTCGCTGAAGATGACCAACGCCCTGACTCTGTCGGCCTGGGTAAAGCCCAGCGCCGTCGATAGCTATCGCACTGTCATGGGCAAGGACAATGCGACGATCGACGAGCTCGGCTACGGCCTGTACGCCGCCAACGGCGGTTCCACGCCTACGGGTCTGCTGGCCACCGAGGACAATTTCGGATCGGTCTCAGGAAGTGGATCGCTGCCGGTCAACACCTGGAGCCACCTCGCCGTCACCTACGACGGCAGCACGGCCCGGCTGTACCTCAACGGCAGCCAGGTAGGCCAAAGCCCCGTAACGGGCGATCTGCTCGACGACGGCGGCGCCTTCCACATCGGCGGCAACACCGCTTACGGCGACTACTTCAAGGGCGTCATCGACGAAGTGCGCGTTTACAACCGCGCGCAAACCGTCACCGAAATCGCCACCGACATGAACACCCCCCTCGGTGGCACCACAACCCCGGCCATCGCGCCGAAGATGACAACCAGCGCCACAACATCAGACGGTTCAGGCATCGAGGAAGTCTGCACGCCCAAGACAGCGCCAGTTTCGTTCGCAATTGAAGCGGCAGAGGGCGAGGTGACCGATGCGCCCAGCAGCGAGACTCAAGTCACGCTGGGGCGGGACAATTTCGTCCTGAAGACGGTCAAGATCGATCCAACCGCTTGCGCTGGCGGGCCCTGCTCCGTAGAGGACACAGCTAGCCTGCAATTCGGCGGCACCGGCGCGGATAAAACCGCGCTAGTGATCAACGTCAAGTATGGCGAGTTGCCAGGTGGTTCTGCCATCACACAAGCCCTTCTCAATCTGGGCACACCCACATGTGCTTCAGGATCCTGCCCCAGCGACACAGTGGTCACAGCTGTGCCACTCAAGAGCGCAGTAACCTCTGCCACGAAGAGTTCCGACCTGACAAGGGACATCGACACCAGGGCTATCTATACGCTGCCGATGCACGCTCCCAAAGCGGATGTCGCAGATAGCGCACATCAGTGGCTGATGCTCACCTCCAACCGCGAGGAGATCGTGACCTTCGGTGCAGCGGACTCGACTTCGTCAAGCTCGATCGTCGTGACCTATGTCCCGCCGGAGGCCCCTGACGCCGTCGAAAATCTCACGACGCAGTCTGGCGACAGTGGCGCGATCGCCAGCTGGGGAATTCCTACGAGTACCGGCAGCACCGCCGGAATAGCAGGGTACGACGTCGAGGTTGCTGGAGGTGATGCGACCGTTAGAACCTTGACAGTTACCGAACCGTGGGTAGCAATCGACGGTCTGAGCAATGGCACCACGTACACTGTCAAGGTCAGAGCGAAGACGCCGTATGGCACCAGCGCATGGGAGTCGGCAACGGTTACGCCGAAGGCGGCGCCGCCGCCTTCGGACGAATCAACCTGCGTCCTGGAGGCAACGCCGGGACCGGCCGGCATCGCCAAGGCGGCGACAGCTAGCACGCAGAGCTACGCCGATCGCATCAAGCACTTCTATCAGGCGCAAGACGCGGTGCTTGAGGGCCGCGCGGCCACGGTGTGGCAGGCTCCAGGCGTAACTCCAGAGGCCTCGATCACAGCGATGATCTCGTTGCTGAACAACGAGCTGGTCGCGGAGAAGAAGCTACTGGATGCCGAGGGCACCACCCGCAGTAACTCCACAGTCATGGTGGAGAATGTGGTCCCTCGAGAGGCAGCCGACGGCAGGGTGTGGGTGACCGCGACCGTCAAGCGAACCTGGGAGCTCTCTGAGCCGGGCGCGTCGGCTGGGACCACGAAGTCGGTCCGCAGAACAAGCGGCGTGGTCGAGCCCAGCGATCCCATCATCGACATATTCGTCTTCGACCGGTGCGGCGGTCTCACGATCATCCAGGCTCCGATCGAAGTGGAAGAAAGCTCGTCAGATTTCATGGGTGAAACCGATGAGATCGCGCTGCTCAAGCAAGAAGTCCAATGGGACAACAACACCGTCTCGGGCCAAATCCGTTCGGCTACCGTGGCTGCCGGCTGCGACTCGACGGAGCCGCCACTGCTTCCTGGTCTTGTCTCGTTTCAAGACGAGATGGATATACGGGCCGGGATGAAGTTTCAGGTCACCGGACTGGCCAAATGGAACCGGTGTGGTGACAACGACGGAGCGACGTGGACGATCAACAAAGTTGCGGTATCCGCTGTCGTCTGGACCAGCAATGCCTTCCGTGATCCGAGCAAGGTGATCCGGGGCGTCAAGGTACGCAGTACTGATGAGAGAAAGAGGAATGCCAAGCTCATCCAACTTTCGTCGGTTGATGTCGCCGCGTCGCCATGCTTCAGGCAAAAGCTGTCGCAGTGGCAGCACGGCATCGAGTTAGGTACGTCGCTTGGAGCAGGGTTCCCGATAGACTGGGCCAGCGTAGAAATGAGCGGCTCCTTCTCTACCGTCTACTCTCAGATGAGGACCAAAGACTGTCCCTCACCCAGCAGCAATACAGGCGATCCTGGCGGCAACGTCGCACCGATTCCTGCCAATGGAGAACCGTGGAAGCGGGCCTTCCGGACGAGAATAATCTCCTATCGCAACGCCGTGCTGGGAGAGTGTTTGAGTGCAGGGACAACGGCTTGTGAGCTTGAGAAGTTCCGGCTAATCTCCGCCGGCTCCTTCAACATCAAAGCCTTCAAGGGGGATGATGACCAGCGCATCTTTACCCTTAAGAGTAAGTGGTTGAACCGGTGAGGCTCGACCATGATGACAGGCAACCTCAATAGAGCATTTGGGTAGGGTGCGGCCGGGCCGGGCGATGACGCGGCCCGGCCGCACCCATGTTATGGCTTTGTCTCGATTTAGACACTTAGGCTGTAGCTTAACGAGCTGCTCGGTACAGTGCTTCAAGCGCGTCTGGCCCTGATCGCGGCTCCAGGTAGCTCCGAGGGATCTCACAAGCGACCACGAAGGTCCTATCGATGCACTTGCCACGCCTTCTGGAGGTCCTCTGCATCAGGCCATAGGATCTTCATGCCCGAGATGACTTTGGCCGTCCTATGCGGGTCATCGACGTAACTACCATCTGATATTGAGATACGGAGACTGATGCGCAGGCTAGCTATCGTTGTCTTGGCTATAACGCTCCTGTCGGGTTGCTCGGCACAGGGTCGGGCGGACCAAGATCCGCCCAACACCGCGAAACCCTCTCCTCCGCTTTCTTCGGCCAGTCCCTCCCCCCACGCAATGCGGCCTCTAATGGACCTGAGAAAAATAGCCAAGGGAAAGGTTGTTCTCTATCACACCGACGAGAAGGGAGAACAGGCTTACTGGCCCACAAAGGTAAAACTCGGCACTTACTACACAGTCGCTGTGGATTGCGTAGGGCCAGAAGGGGAGTTGGTGGTCGAGACAGTAAACGGCGCTGGCCCGCACCTGGTGCGTCCATGCAAAGCTGGCCATACCATTTATACAATTGATAATTATCCACGAAAGCCACCAAAAGTTCGGGAACTCACGATTCGGGCACCGCGTGGCGCCAAGTGGGCAATACTATTCACCGTGCTCCCCTGAGCGCGCATCCCTCCTATGTCAGGTGGTGCCGGGCCCTACTAGGCGCATATACAACCACCCGAAAATGAAGGGGAAAGTGCATGGCGCCTATGAGGAAGCCTGCTCAATTCTTTCTGGTTGCTACGCGAATTACGCTCCTGGTTGCCGGATCCTCTTTACGGCAAATGGCTTATATGTGACACTCTTCAATATTCCTCCCCTGTACTGTAGTTCGGGAGGAGTGGCTGCTCCTGTTTCTTTCGTGATACCGGCCTTCGCTAGGCCGGCCATTCTGGTGCTCGGCAGCATCGCCGCGCCCCCTGGGCCCCTGCGAAACGTCGCCGATGGGAGCAACCAGGACCAGGGGAGGCTAGCAGCTAAGGGGCCATGCCTGGCCATACCTCCTTGAAAGACACGGTACGGGCTGGGAGGATTCATGCCTACATTCAGCATGCGGAGAATCTCGGTCTTCTTCGCCAGCTCCTGAAGCAGGACTATGTCAAGACCATGTACATCGTGCGCGTCGCCAGCCATTGCGACGAACCCGTTGAATACTCATGGCCCGGCGACGGGCAACTGTGCGACTGACGTGTGGGGCGCCTCATGCGGCGGCGCCCCGCCGTCCTGACGATCCGACGCAGCCGTAGAGGCCGTCCTGGCCGTCCACCGCCTTGCGGTTCTCCTACACGTATATGGTCGCCTCCGTGTTGCCCCTGCTGGGAGTTGGGGCGGGTGCCTCAACCCCCACCATTTATCCTGTCTTCAGGCAAGTGAGAGGTTAAGTCTTGATGGAGCCCATATGGCGGCGGCGACGGTTTCGGCTCGCTGTTCTAGTTTCGCTTGCAGTCGTGGGTGGTGTGCTTGAAGGTATCCACCTATTCAGCGATCGTACTGAGCGCTTGCGGGAAATTTATGGCAACGCATTTCAGATGACACATCCCGAATATCGAATCGCATTTAATCGTGAGACTGACGTTGGGCCGTTCATCACTGATGTGCATATAGTGGCTTTTGAGTTACGCCCATTCGGACAAAGGCCGGACAGTCCTTGGAGCCATAGGGGTAAATGTACTCGGCATCGTTTCTTCGCCATCTTTGCCAAAGGCAAAACTAAATGAGCTGCTGTCCTCTTTTGGCGGTGGACGTGGAGAAGACAAGCATGCTAAAGCAGAGGCGCGGCGTGAGATCGCAAAGCTGTCGGACGATGCGTGGGTCACGGCAGTGGTGGAGCTCTCTGAGCCGCTAGTGGAAAGTAAGCTAAATAGCGTTGTCCAGGTTTCGAGCATCGGCTCGGACGCGGTGTATCCTTTCCTTTCTGGTTGGAAAGCTCAGGCGAACTCGCCCATATACTGGCGCCCATGCGCCATTTATGCGGAAAAGTGTGAGGCGACTCCGCCGCTTCAACTTTACCGCCAATGGGTGTCGCGCTTACGTTGGCTGGACGCGCCAAACCTCAAACGTCTCAACCTTGATATTGATACACTGCGCCGGGCGGCCGATGAAGGTCGCGTCTACGGATTCCTGACCTACGGATACCCCAAAACAGGCTGGCCGAAGTATTGGAGAATCCTGAGGTACGCACGATAAGGATCGCGGCAGTAGAGAGCTGGAGATAGATTCCGCTGCCTTGCGCCACATCGGTCAGCGAACGTAGGCGCTGTGAGGTTGTCGGAGATCTGCTCGTGCCCGAAAACCAGGACATGTCCATGATGGCTACTGCAAGCTATGCTCAGCGGCTTACCTTCTCATTGGGCTCAGGTGATGACGTTGCCACTTCTGATCTTGCTCGTCCTGCTTCCGTGGGCGGTCACCCTCTTACGCGTGCGGAAATTCCGGTCAGTGCCGGTCGCGGCAAGCGCGGCGTTCATCGCTTCCGGTGGCATCTTGCTCTGCCTCGCTCTTTTAGGGGCAGGCGGCACCCTCCAGGCTCTCGAACAACTCCGACCAGATGGCCTCATGATGATGGTCTATGTGGGTATCGGGATGATGATCGCCGCTGTGGCATGCGCGCTCATCGATCGCCGGTAGGGTGGCGCCGTGATCAAGGTGGCCGTTCTGGGGTTGTGTTCGGTCCTGTTGACAGGCTGCAGTGTGGCGCAGCCTCATGCCTATAGGTACACAGACATCGACCGGTTCGGGTACGTGACGGCCAACGCCTTTCGAGTGACTCACCCTGAGTACACGATAAGGCGAGGCGATTATGTGATGCCCCGGTCGGCGGGCGAGATGGCCATCCAGTTGGAACTAGAGCCGAACTGGTATTCCACGCTCCCCAAGACGACGCTCGTCATACGTCAGGACAAGGCATCCGGCCGCATCTCCTATTCGAGCCCCGATCTACAGGGAGCCCCTGCCTTGACCAGGGCGCTCCGGCGCGTCGGCCCGCCCGATGGGGACAAGCCGGCGAAGAAGGCTGTTGGCGAGCGGTTGAAGGAGGCGGGGCGGGGCAGCGCCGTGACGGTGGTCGTCGAATTGGAAAAGCCGTTGACCGCGGAAGGCATCCGAAGTCGAGGGTATCTGAGCCTCAACAATGCGCTCTTCTCGTCGGCTGAGGGTGGCCCGCCCATCTACTGGGATTACTTCGAGACCTGGTTCTGCGCGAACTGCGGGGGCGCCAGCGATCAGGTGACTTACGATTTCCAATCCTGGGCCGACTCGCTCGGGCCTGAGGACGATGCCTCGTTGCAGCAGTTCGGGTTGAGCCGCGACCGGCTCGTCAAGGCTTCCCAGGCGGGACGCGTCCACGGATATGTAGTACCGGATGCGAACCCCGCCCTTCTCCGCCAACTGCTGAAGAAAAGCCACGTCAAGACCATGTACCTGGTGAACTCACAAAAGTACTGCAAAGACTCCGACTTCAGTAAGTGCAAGCCGGCCCTGTGGCCGAAGAACGATCAGTTGTCCGTCGGAGAGTGACAGGGCCGGCCCGCGACTACTGGACTCGCTCGAACGGCGCCGGAGCCTGACCCGTCCAGCGGTGAAGCTGGGCGTGGGCCGTCTGCTTGGTCACGCCGTCCTCCACGACCGTCCCCTGCTGGGACACGTAATAGCGCCCGTCGTCAAGAGACGCCAGACCGTACTGCCCGCCGAACTCCCACCCCCACACGTCCGAAGCGGCATCGTGCAGACCGCGCCGGACGAGAGACAGCGTCGCCCCCTGCTCCGGCTGCGGCTGGCCCTCAATAGGCCCCTGAACGGGACGCTTGGAGCCGTCGATCATGAAGAACGAGTAGTTCGGGAAGGTTGGCTTGATGCCCTTATAGGCGGCCATGAACCAGTTGCCAGTGAAGCCGTCATACTCCAGGTTCTGCACGCCGTACGTGGTGTTGCCGGTGCGGACGAAGTACTTGCCGTCGGACTTGTCAGGACCCGAGGTGTGCGGGGCGGTCTGGGTGAGCGGGCGCTCGTACTTGCGCCACTGCTTGATGTCGTACTGCAGGATGACCTGGTAGTCGTTGTCCTGGCGGTCGACGTTGGCGTAGATGCCGTACGCGACCGTCAGCTTGTCGGCGCCGCCCCGCTTGCCGAACGCGGGGCCGAAGGCGACGCCGTCGATGCCGCTGCAGCCGTAGCGGTGGTCTGCGGTCTTGGCGGTGTCGCCGTCGAAGACGCCGTCGCCGTTCATGTCGGCGCTGTAGTCGTCCACCACGTCCTTGAGGTACACGGCCGTCACCACGTCGGAGGTCTCGGCGTTCATGTCGAGGCTGGTGATGCGGTCCACGTCGAAGATGGCGATGTAGAACGACTTGGCGGCCTTGTACTCCAGCGAGCCGTAGACGCGGCCGTCGCGGCTGTTGAAGTCCAGGTCGCCCAGGTGGCCGGTGAAGCCGGTGACGGAGCCGACCGGCTTGCCGGCGAGGTCGGTCTTGACCAGGAGGTTGGTGAAGGAGAAGTACATGAACCCCTTCTTCTGGTCGATGGCGATCCCCTGGACGTGACCGGCCGGCCAGGCTCCGCCGTACACCTCCGTCGGTAGTCGCGAGGGCCGGTCGGCCGCGTGGGCTGGGAGGGCGAGCAGGACCGACGCCGTCAGCGCCGCGAACAGTACGTGAGCGACCCGCATGCGTTACCTTTCCGGAGGATCAGTGATGATCGACACCATAAGCGGACGCGGGACATCTTTACCGACCGTTGTTTGACTCTCTGCTGACGTCTTGTCGAACGCCTGAGGCCGTGAATTCAGCGACGCGGTCACGGGTGAGCCGGGTCCGCGCGAGACGTCATCGCCGCGCGGATGCCGCGCTGGAGCAGGGCAGGCAGGCACAGTACGGTGCCCAGCGCGCCGATCCACACCGCCACGGCGAGCCCGCCCAGAGCGGTCGCCCCAGCGGCCAGCAGGCTGCCGAGCGCGATGGCTCCCCACAGGAGGAACCGCTGCACCGACCCGACCCGGCCCAGCAGGGCCGCCGGGGTGAGGACCTGGCGCATCGTGATGGAGGTGGGGCTGAAGGCGCCCTCGCCGACGCAGTGGATGATGCTGCCCGCGACCAGCCCGATCGCACCGGTCGGGCCGCCGAGGGAGCCGAGCGCGGGCATGGCGACGATGCCCAGGACGGACACCGAGGCGGCCAGTACGAGCGTGCGCGGCGAGCCGAGTCGGCGGATCAGCCGGGCCGACAGGAGGTTGCCGATCGGGTAGCCCGCTGCAGCGGCGCCGATCACCACGCCGATCCAGCCGGGGGACAGGCCGAGGATGTTGCGGCAGTAGAGCACCAGGCTCGTCTCGACCATGGACAGGAACAGGACGTACGTCGTGCCGCACGCCAGGACGGGACGGAGCATCGGATGCCGGAGCGCGAACCGCAGGCCCTCGGCGATGTCGCGCCGCATCCAGCCTGGCTCGCGGGTGACGCGCGGGGTTGCGGTGCCCGGTGTGTGCGCGGCGTCTGGCTCGTGTGCGACGCCCAAGGCAGCGGTGCCCGACTCGCGGTGGCGGATCAACGCCAGGGAAGCGAGTGAGGCGGCGAAGCTGGCCATGTTGGCCGCGACCGCGCCGACCAGCCCCAGCGCCGCGATGACCGGCCCGGCCGCCATCGGGCCCAGCGCCTTGGCGGCCGACTCCGACAAGGCCAGCCGCGTGTTGCCGCGATGCAGCGCGTCCGCCTCGTCGTACAGGCTGGGCAGGTAGGAGGTGTACGCGACCTGGAAGAACACCACCGCACACCCACTCACCAAGATCAGCGCGAACAGCAGCGGGAACGTCAGCCCACCGGCGACCGCCAGCACCCAGATCGCGCCGAACGCCAGCACCTGCACACCGTCACAGACCAGCATGACGGTACGGCGGGGCAGCCGATCGACGATGGCCCCGGCGGGCAGGCCCAGCGGCAGGAACGGTACGAACAGGGCGAACGGCAGCAACGCGGCCTGCGCCGGGGAAGCGCCCAGGACGGTCACCGCCAGCAGCGGCAACGCCAGCGTCATGAACTGATCCCCGAACAGCGACAGCGACTGCCCCGCCCACAGCAGCCCGAAGTCCCGCCCGGCCGCCCGCTCCGGCGGCGATGTCGTGGCGCCGGAGGTCACGACGCTCATACCGACCGCCAGAAGTCGCGCAGCAGACCCAGTACGGTCCCAGGCTCCTCGACGTGGCCGAAGGAGCCGCTGCGCTCCAGCATCTCGAAGCGCGCCCGCGGGGCGAACCGCTGGAAGTCGAGCTGCAACGCCGGATACAGGGCCCGGTCATACCGCCCGGCCAGCACCATCAGCGGGACGGCGATCTCCGTCAGCCGCGGTCGGAAGTCCGGAATAACCGGCACCTGACCACCGATCACGAAATCGACGTCATCGCCACAGAAGAGCGGATAAAGCGCTTCGTTCCGCGCGCCCGGCTCAGAGGCCAGGAGGGCGGCGTTGGCGGGATCGTAGAACCTGATCAGCGGTGCCGCCGCGGCGAACTCCGCCCGCACGGGCTCATCGGTCGAACGCAGACCGGAGCGCCGCAGCGCCTGGATGCGCTCCCACGTCTCGGGCAGTTGGGTGGCCAGCTCACGGTTGATGTTGGCGTGGTTGAGCTGCCACATCTCCGGGCTGTGCAGGGTGTTGGCCAGGGTGAGGGTCGTGACGAGATGCGGGTGGTCCAGGGCGATGGCCTGGGCGATCAGGCCGCCGTAGGAGAAGCCGTACAGGTGCGCGGGGCCGAGCTCGGTGAGCAGGGCGGCCACGTCGGCCACGTCGCCCGCGAAGGTGATCTCGCCCAGGTCGGCCGGGCGGTCGGAACGGCCACGGCCGTGCAGGTCGACGTAGATCACCCGATGGTCGGCGGCCAGCGCGTCGAAGTGCGGATGGAAGACCACGTGCGAGCCGGCGGGGCCCAGCCCGGCCAGCAGAACGACCGGGTCGCCGCCCACGCCGTCCTGCTCCACCCAGAGGCGGTGGCCGCGGATCTCGTGATGACGGCCGTTCGGGTGCTGAAACATGGCCCGAATTCTGCCGACCGTCGGCCCCCGACCGACGGCGGCGATCGGACCTATATATGCCCTTAAATCGGCCTAAGGGGGTCAGCGGCGGTGCGAGCGGCGGTGGATCATGCTGAACACCATCGCCCCGATCCACACGAAGAACAGCACCTTCAGGATGCCGAACCCGCCGAAGATGAGCCCCACGATCAGCAACCCGAACACAATCGGCAGGAACGGCCCCGGCCCGCGGTGCGGCCGTCCCCACCCCCGGCGCATGTCGCGCTGCCCGTGACGCATCGCGTGCATCTGGTGCCGGTGCGCCTTCATCGCCGCCCGCCAGGCGTCCTTGTCGAACGCCTCAGGCGGGAAGCCGTTCTGCGGCTCGCGGTAGTCGTACTGCCGCCGCTGCCCGGGGAGGTCGGCGGTGACCTGCTCGAGTTCGCGCGCGGTGCGCGCGCCCAGTGTCCGGTCGAGGCGCTGGTCCAGCTCCTCGCGGTCAAGGCGTCCCTGCGCGAAGTGCTCGCGCAGGTCGGCCATCGTCTGTTCGCGCTCGGCGTCGCCGATGCGGAGATCGTTGGGGTCCATGACCGGTTCCTCGCTCTCCCCGAACCGGCCTTCCAGTGTGGCGCCGGTCATGCCGTCACTCCTCGCCCGGGTCGCCGTCGGCCAGAATCTGGTAGAGCTTGCGCCGGGTCTCTACCAGAGTCTTACGCGCTTCGCGGATTTGTGCGTCGCTTCCGGTCTGCAAAATCTGCATCATCGCGAATGTCGACTGGCGTGAGATGTCCCAAAGGTCCGCCGTGTTGTCGTCGATGTCGGGACGCATCTCGTCCCACGGCGCGCGGACCTCGTCGGCGTGCGCCTCGATGTAGGCGAGGCCGGTCTCGGTGAGGCGGAAGGTCTTGCGGCCCTCGTTCTCCTCGGCGACGACCAGCCCCTCGTCGGTGAGCTGCTGGAGCGCCGGGTAGACGGCGCCGGGGCTGGGCTTCCAGCCGCCTTCGCTGCGCTCGGCGATCTCCTGGATGATCTGGTAGCCGTTGCGCGGCTGCTCGGACAGAAGTGCCAGGATCGCGGCGCGTACGTCGCCCCGCTTGGCCTTCCGGCCACCCCGGCCGCCCCAGCCGCCGCGGTGCCCGAACGAGCCGCCGGGACCCCACGGACCCCAGGGGCCGCGCCCGAACTCGGGCGGGAAGCTGCGCCCCCGGCCGCGCGGCCGCTCTTCGTGCGGGCCGCGGTGGTGGTGATGGTGTCCGCCCTGTTCCCACGCCTCGGCCACGGCCTTGAGCGCTTCGCGGGCGGCACGCCTGAACTCTCGTGGCTCGGGCCACGACCTGCCTGCTGCTTGTGCGGAAGTCATGTGAAACTCCTTCTAACGAATGTTCTCGATGCTTCAAAGATATATCGCCAATATGTCGTTCGCAAGCGGTGTCCCAGAGTGAGACACATCACGAAAAAGTTGCGGAATCCGGGAACACGAGACGGGAGAGCACCGTTGTTCAGAGCAGACGAGGTCGTTCCGCGTCGGCAGGGCTGGGGGGTGCTGTCGCCGCAGGAGACGACCTCGTCTGCATTTCCGGGAAAGTCGCCCGGTATGGGGTTGGCAAAGTCGCGAGGCGACGATCGGCCCGAGGAGCGCGCTGGCGGGTCCCCGCGCGTAAAGAACGGCTTTGCCGTACAGTTTTGATCATGATGGGGCATTCGCATGCGATGACCGGGGCCATCGCCTGGCTTGGACTCGCGCCCGGGCTCGCCGCGCTTCCGATGTTGACCGAATCGTCCAGGTACATCGAGACCGGGATCATGGCCAACGCCCTCACTCCGGCCGAGTTCATCGCCGGAGCCATCGTCTGTGCGGGCGCGGCCATGCTGCCCGACCTGGACCACCCGAGCGCGACGATCGCGCAGACGTTCGGGCCGGTCACCTGGGCGCTGAGCAAGGCCGTCAACTGGGTGAGCGGCGGGCACCGGGGGGCGACGCATTCGCTGGTGTTCGCGGTGGCGCTCGGGTTAGGGGCGCACTTCCTGGCCAACACCTATCCGATCGGCCGCGACATCATGGTCGTGCTGCTCATCGGGCTGGCGCTGCGGGCGATCGGCATCGGCATCCCGGGCAACAAGCTCGGCTCGGCGATGATCAACGTCGGCCTGACCGCCGGGCTCTACGCCGTCTTCCTGTCACAAGGGGTCGGCTACGCCTGGCTGGGCATGGCTGTGGCCATCGGCTGCCTCATACACGTCACGGGTGACTGCATGACGGAGCGGGGCTGCCCGGTGCTGTGGCCGTTGTCGGTCCGGTTCGTGCTGCCGTGGAAGATCGGGATCAAGACCGGGCAGACGTTCGAGCAGAAGATCCTGGCTCCCGTGCTGTCCGTCGCCATCATCGGCCTGCTGTTCTGGCGGTTGGCGCCAGTTTAACTTGATGTCGAGATACTTTCCGAGATATCTTGATATCAAGACATCCGCCGCACGTCCCGCGGGTTAGGTTCACCTAACGTTCTTACTGCTCCCGGGGTGCGGCAGGATTCAACTGAGCAAATGTCTATGGAGGAGGCGAATCACCGTGTCCGCGAACAGCTTCGGCAGCCGTGACACGCTACGCGTCGGCGACGCGTCATACGAGATTTTCCGGCTGGACGCCGTCGAGGGCGCTGCCCGCCTCCCGTTCAGCCTGAAGGTCCTGCTGGAGAACCTCCTCCGCACCGAGGACGGCGCGAACATCACGGCCGACCACATCCGCGCGCTGGGCACCTGGGACCCCAAGGCGGCGCCGAGTGTGGAGATCCAGTTCACTCCGGCGCGTGTCATCATGCAGGACTTCACCGGCGTGCCCTGTGTCGTCGACCTGGCCACCATGCGTGAGGCCGTACGAGACCTGGGCGGCGACCCGGCCCGCATCAACCCGCTGGCCCCCGCCGAGATGGTGATCGACCACTCGGTCATCGTCGACTACTTCGGTCACCCCGACGCCTTCCAGCGCAACGTCGAGCGCGAGTACGAGCGCAACCACGAGCGCTACCAGTTCCTGCGCTGGGGCCAGACCGCCTTCGACGAGTTCAAGGTCGTCCCGCCCGGCACCGGCATCGTCCACCAGGTCAACATCGAGCACCTGGCCCGCGTGGTCATGGTCCGCGACGGCAAGGCCTACCCCGACACCTGCGTCGGCACCGACTCCCACACCACGATGGAGAACGGCATCGGCGTCCTCGGCTGGGGCGTCGGCGGCATCGAGGCGGAGGCCGCGATGCTCGGCCAGCCGATCTCCATGCTGATCCCGCGCGTGGTCGGCTTCAAGCTCAACGGCAAGCTGCCCGCCGGCGCCACGGCCACCGACCTGGTGCTGACGGTCACCGAGATCCTGCGCAAGCACGGTGTGGTCGGCAAGTTCGTCGAGTTCTACGGCGACGGCGTCTCCTCCGTGCCGCTGGCCGACCGGGCCACGATCGGCAACATGAGCCCCGAGTTCGGCTCCACCTGCGCGATCTTCCCGATCGACGGCCAGACGGTCGACTACCTGCGCCTGACCGGCCGCTCCGAGGAGCAGATCGCGCTCGTCGAGGCGTACGCCAAGGCCCAGGGCCTCTGGCTCGACTCCTCGGCGCCCGAGCCGGTGTTCTCCGAGTACATCGAGCTCGACCTCGGCACCATCGTCCCGTCCATCGCCGGCCCGAAGCGCCCGCAGGACCGCATCGCCCTGTCGGCCGCCAAGGACACCTGGCGCCGCGACGTACGCAACTACGTCACCGACTTCGACGGCGACGGCGTCGACGAGGCCGTGGAGGAGAGCTTCCCCGCCTCCGACGCGCCCGCCTCCAACTCCCGCGCCAACGGCACCCGCCCGCACAAGACGGTCGCGGTGACGCTGGAGGACGGCACCTCGTTCGAGATCGACCACGGCATCGTCTCCATCGCCGCGATCACCTCGTGCACCAACACCTCCAACCCGTACGTCATGCTCGGCGCGGCCCTGCTGGCCCGCAACGCCGTCGAGAAGGGGCTGACCCGCAAGCCGTGGGTCAAGACCTCCCTGGCGCCCGGCTCGCAGGTCGTCACCGGCTACTTCGAGCGTTCGGGGCTCCAGCCGTACCTCGACAAGATCGGCTTCAACCTCGTCGGCTACGGCTGCACCACCTGCATCGGCAACTCCGGGCCGCTCCAGCCGGAGATCTCCGACGCGATCCAGGCCAACGACCTCGCCGTCACGGCCGTGCTGTCCGGCAACCGCAACTTCGAGGGCCGGATCAACCCCGACGTCAAGATGAACTACCTGGCCTCGCCACCGCTCGTCGTGGCGTACGCGCTGGCCGGGACCCTGGATCTCGACCTCGACACCGAGCCGCTCGGCCTCGGCGCCGACGGTTCGCCGGTCTACCTGCGCGACATCTGGCCGTCG
This sequence comes from Nonomuraea sp. NPDC026600, assembly GCF_040638335.1. Lineage (NCBI taxonomy): Bacteria > Bacillati > Actinomycetota > Actinomycetes > Streptosporangiales > Streptosporangiaceae > Nonomuraea > Nonomuraea sp. NPDC026600. Next base: position 7,131 of record NZ_JBEZYD010000050.1, on the reverse strand, counting down.
CCCGAGGAGATCGCGGCCGTGGTCCACTCCTCGATCGGGCGCGACATGTTCGAGCGGGACTACGCCGACGTGTTCAAGGGCGACGACCACTGGACGTCGCTGCCGATCCCCACGGGCGACACCTTCGAGTGGGACCCTTCCTCGACGTACGTCCGCAAGGCTCCCTACTTCGAGGGCATGCCCTCGACCCCCGACCCCGTCACCGACATCTCCGGTGCCCGCGTGCTGGTGAAGGTGGGCGACTCGGTCACCACCGACCACATCTCACCGGCCGGCTCCATCAAGGCCGGCACGCCCGCAGCCCAATACCTGCAGGCTCACGAGGTCGCGGTCAAGGACTTCAACTCCTACGGCTCGCGGCGCGGCAACCACGAGGTGATGATCAGGGGTACGTTCGCCAACATCCGGCTGCGCAACCAGATCGCACCCGGCACCGAGGGCGGCTACACCCGCGACTTCACCCAGGCCGACGGGCCGGTGTCGTTCATCTACGACGCCTCGGTCAACTACGCCTCGGCCGGGACGCCGCTGGTGGTGCTGGCGGGCAAGGAGTACGGCTCGGGCTCGTCGCGCGACTGGGCGGCCAAGGGCACCGCGCTCCTCGGCGTCCGCGCCGTCATCGCGGAGTCGTACGAGCGCATCCACCGCTCCAACCTGATCGGCATGGGCGTGCTGCCGCTGCAGTACCCGGAGGGCGCCTCGGCCGCCTCGCTGGGGCTGACCGGCGAGGAGACGTTCGAGATCACCGGGGTGGAGGAGCTCAACAAGGGCGGCATCCCCGGGACCGTGCACGTCAAGGCGGGCGAGGTGGAGTTCGACGCGGTGGTCCGCATCGACACGCCTGGCGAGGCCGACTACTACCGGCACGGGGGCATCATGCAGTACGTCCTGCGCTCGCTCCTCGCGAAGTCGTGAGCTCTCTCGCGAGGGTTCTCTCATGAGGGTGCTCTCGCGAGGGTTCTGAGTCCTCCCGCGCTTCCGTCTCGGCCACCAGCCGGGCGGAGGCTGCCGGGATCCCGTGCCGCCCTTCCCGCGGCCGGGCGGGCGCGACCTCACGCGCCCATATCGGGGGTGAACCACCCGACCCTGAAGAGCCGCCCAGCACCACACGTGCGGGGCGGCTCTTCGCTGTCAGCGGGAGGCGGAGCGGTAGCGCTGGACGGCGAGGGGCACGAAGATCACCAGAATCGCCACCGACCAGAGGACGCCGGCCGTGATCGGGTGCTGGAGCGGCCAGGCGGAGGAGTGCGACGTCGGGTTGCCGAACAACTGGCGCGCGGCGGCGACCATGGCGCTCATCGGGTTCCAGTCGGCGATCGGCTTGAGCCACGCGGGAAGCCCCTCCGTCGGCACGAACGTGTTGGCCAGGAACGTCATCGGGAACAGCCACCCGAACGTCGCCGCGTCCGCCTGAGTGCCGCTCTTGACGAACAGCCCGATGTACGTACCGACCCAGATCATGGCGAAGCCGAACAGGGCCAGCAGGCCGAACGCCGCCGCCGTCTGCCCGAACGTGCCGTGTGCCCGCCACCCGGCCAGCAGCACGGCCGCCGTCACCATCGAGGCCAGCGACAGCAGGTGCAGGGACAGGTCGGCGACGCTGCGCCCGATGAGCACGGCGCTGCGGGCGATCGGCTGGGCGCGGAACCTGTCGATGATGCCGCGTTCCATGTCCTCGCCGACCGCCGTGGCCGCCGCGGTCGCGGTCATCGCCATGACCTGCATGAAGATGCCGGGCATCAGGTAGCTGCGGTAATCGCCCCCGCCGGGGAGGGTGATCGCGCTGCCGAAGACGTAGCCGAACAGGCCGGTCATGATCACGGGGAACACCAGGAATCCGGCTATTTCCGCTGGTTGTGCCCTCATCCTGGAGTAGGTACGGCGAGCGATGGTCAGGGAGTCGGAGATCGTCCAGCGGAGGCGCTCGCCGAGCGTCTTCGGTGGAGCGGGTACGTGGAGCACGGCCATGGGGAGTCACCTCGGAAGATTCGGCCAGGTCAGGTCGCGGTCAGGTGGAGGAACACCTCGTCGAGGGTGGGCCGGCGGAGGGACAGGTCTTCGACCGGGATCATGGCCGCGTCCAGCGCGCCGGCTATGTGGATGAGCGACTGAGCCCCATGCTCGACCGCCACCGTCACCTGCCGCCCATCCACGACCACCACCTGCGGATCACCACCCGCCACCCGGCGACCGCCCGCACGTCGTACCAGGTCGAGGCCCTTGGGGACGTCGGTGGATTCGCGGAAGACGACCTGCACCCGGTCGCCGCCGATCCGCCGCTTCAACTCGGCGGGCGAGCCGGCGGCGGCGACCCGCCCCTGGTCGAGCACCACGATCTGGTCGGCGAGACGATCGGCCTCGTCCAGGTACTGGGTGGTGAGCAGCAGCGTGGTCCCTTCGCCGACCAGGTCGCGCAGCAGCTCCCACAGCCCGAGGCGGCTGCGCGGGTCGAGCCCGGTCGTGGGCTCGTCCATGAACAGGACGGGCGGCGAGACGATCAGGCTGGCGGCCACGTCGAGACGCCGCCGCATGCCGCCCGAGTACGTCTTGACCGGCCGGTTCGCGGCCTCGGCCAGGTCGAACCGCTCCAGCAGTTCCTCCGCCCTGCGCCGGGCCGTCGCCTTGGGCAGGTGGTACAGGCGGCCGAACATCTCCAGGTTGCGCCGCCCGGTGAGCAGTTCGTCGACCGCCGCGTGCTGCCCGGCGAGCCCGACCATGAAGCGCAGCCGCTCCGCGTCCCGTACCACGTCCAGCCCGGCCACCTCGGCGTGGCCGGAGTCGGGGCGGAGCAGGGTGGTGAGGATGCGTACGGCGGTGGTCTTGCCTGCTCCGTTGGGCCCGAGCAGCCCGCAGACCGTGCCCGCCGGGACGGATAAGTCGATGCCCGCGAGCGCACTCCGGCTGCTCGACGAGGTGGGGCTCGACGGCCTCACGCTGCGGCGGCTGGCGGCGGAGCTCGGCGTGCAGGCCCCGGCGCTGTACTGGCACTTCAAGAACAAGCAGCAGTTGCTCGACGCGATGGCCGCGGCCATGGCGGTGGAGCACGAGGGGCGGCCCGTGCTGACGGACCCGGGGTTGTGGCGGGAGTGGGTGGCCGACAACGCCCGCAGGGACCGCGCGATGCTCAACTCCCGCCGAGACGGGGCCAGGCTGGCGGCGGGGACGAGGCCGTCGCCTGAGATGTTCGCCCTGGTGGAGCGGGCGGTGGAGGCGCTGGAGCGGGCGGGGTTCACGGGGGTGGACGCGGCGCGGGGGCTGTTCGCGGTGAGCGGGTACGTGGCCGGGTTCGTCCTGGAGGAGCAGGCCGACCGGACGCGGAGGGGCGTGGACGAGTCGATGCCCGATATGGCGGAGTTTCAGGCACGCTACCCGCGGCTGATGGCGGCCCTGGCGGCGGCCGGCGACCCGCAGGGCGAGGAATCGTTCGAGGCGGGGCTGGCACTCCTCTTGGACGGCATGCGGCTGAGGCTGCCGAGCGGGCACGCCGCCAATTGAGGCGGGTCGGCGACTGTCGACCGCGGGATCTGACACCATGTGGATGGCGGCCGCCCGGCGAACTTTCACTTCGCCGGGCGGCGCCGGTCAGATCATCCGCGTGAGCACGTTAACGGCGTCGGCGAGCACCTCGTCCGGCACTGTGCCGACGTAGAAGTCGAACCGTTCCGGCGAGATGGCGCGAAGCTGCTCCACCATCGCCCAACTGGTCTTGGCCAGACCTGTTCCTTTATGGGCGATCCGGACATGCGTGAGATAGCCGCGTTCTCGCGTCGTCAGCGGAACCGCGAAAACCAGCCCCAGTCGCGAGTGGTTGAGACTGTCATTGCTGAGAATCAAGGCGGGGCGGGGGTAGCCCTGCTCGCGGCCGGCTGGTTCGCCGAAGTCGGCGAACCAGATCTCACCCTGGGTTATCTTCATCTGTCTCCTCGGGGAACGTGATCAGCCCCTCCCACTCCGGCGCGATCCGGCGCGAGCGTGATGGCGGGCCCAGGACAAGCTCTCGTTCGGCGAGGTAGTCGGCCCATGACTCGGGATCTTTCTTCTGGGTCCGCTCGATCTGCTCGTTGAGCCTCTCCCAGAACACTTTCTGCTCGTAGTCGTGGATGGCGTCGACAAGGACTTCGGTCATGCTCCGGCCCTCCTGTCGGGCGATTCGGGCGATGCGATCTCTTGTTGCGACGCTGACGCGCATCGTCGTTGCTTTTTGCTTCATGCGCACACTCCGAAGGCTACGTCGGCGTCTAAGAGGAATCTACATGTTCATGGTCACGTAAAGGGCTGGAACGATAACTAAAAGTGATGATGGTTGACTCTTCTCTATGACTCAGATGGCATTAGTCCTGATTGTTGGCGGTATGGCGGTCTTCGTTGGGGCGATCGTTCAGGGCAGCGTGGGGTTCGGGTTGGGGCTGGTGGCCGCGCCCGTGCTCACCATGCTCGACCACTCCCTGATGCCCGCCGCCATTCAGGTGGTCAACATGACGTTGCCGCTGTTCACGCTGGCCGTGGAGTGGCGGAAGGTGGACTGGCGCGGGGTGGCTTTCGGGGTGCTGGGGCGAGTGCCTGGCGGGGTCATCGGTGCAGTCATCGTGGTCTACATATCTGTCTACACACGAGGCGTCTTCGTGGGGGTCATGGTGCTCGCCGCGGTGGCGCTCACGGCGTGGGCGGTCAGTGTGCCGCGTAACGCCGTGACGGTCGCGGCGGCCGGGTTCGTCTCGGGCATCACCGGCACCGCGACCGGCGTCGGCGGGCCGCCGATCGCGCTGGTCTACCAGAACGCCAAGGGGCCGCAGATCAGGGCGACGCTGGCGATGTTCTTCTTCCTCAGTGCCGCTCAGTCGATCGCTCTGCTGGCTTTCGTGGGGGAGTTCTCCGGGCGGGCGGCGGCCACGGGGGCGGTGCTGATCGTGCCGATGGTGCTCGGATTCCTGGTGTCGGGGCCGCTGCGGCGTTATCTCGACGGCGGCAAGGTGCGGGTGGCGGTCCTGGTGGTGGCTGCGGTCTCGGCCGTCGCCCTCATCGGCCAGAGCCTGGCCGGTTGAGCCACCCGGTCCGTCCGCGCCTCTATGTCATCCGTCCCTGATCAGCCGAGCGGTCATCCGTCCCTGGTCAGCCGAGCGTCAGGCCCTGATCGGCTGACCGTCAGAGCCTGACCGAACGCCGGTGCCAGAGCCTTCCCGGCCGGGAAGGCTCGGCGGCAATTGTCGGTTGGTGCGTTCCCGCAGAAGGCGTTGACCGCGAAGTCCCTGAAGTTCGCGGTGGGGTCGGGGTACGGGCTGACCTTGAGCTGTACGGAAGAGGAGCTGTCAGGCCTATCCCACAAGCCACGGATGAAGAGTGCTGCTCCCGTTCCGGGTGGTCGCATACCAGAGCACCGGCGGCCCAATCTGCTCGTCGCCGCCACCCGCCACCCGTGACCTGCACTTGGAGCGGACTTTCATTGCATGACCACGCGCCATATCGGGTGCCACGAACGGCTGGCACGCCACCTCGATGGAGTAGGGACAGGAGCCTCATCACAGGTGGCGCCCCTTATTGATCACGAGGACGCGCCCGACGGATAAGATCGCCATGATCCACCCTCGACCAGCGCTTTGACCGGTGCTTGACCGGCGTTCCACCCGGATTGGCGCGCCGGGCCGGATGAGACGAACGCCATGCGCGCCAACCTCAGCCAGACGCCGGAGTCAGGCGCGTCGTCACCTGAGTCGGCGCGCGCAACCCGGAACAGCGTTCCCACACCAGCTCGGAGAAAGAACAGCAACCCCGTTCCCTCTCGAAGGAGATGCACGTGCAGCAGCAGCGTCCACGCCTCGCCTCGTCCTTGCTCATCCGCCGATTAGCCGCCCTAGGCCTTGCCGTGATCGTTACGACCGGTCTGCTCGCCGCCCCATCCCAAGCCGCCACGCCCTCCCCCGCGGCCTCGGCCGCGGAAACCACGACCGACCTCGGCGTGACCCTGGGACTGTCCTCTGACATCGCGCTCCCGGCGTCGGTGCTGACACTGACGACTTCGCCGCGGGTGCTGACGGGCATGGAGGTCGTCATCTTCGGGCGGCTCACCCGGGCCGACGGCTCGGCTCTCGGCGCGCAGCCGCTCACGGTGACCCGCCGCCTCCCCGGCGGAACCGACGAGGCGCTCGACGGCGTGACCACGGCGCCCGACGGCACCCTCATCATCAGCGACCAGCCACCCGGTGTCGGCGAGGTGATCTATACCGTCGCCTGGGCCGGTGACGACACCGCTCGCGCAAGCAGCACGGTGGCGGTCGTGACGGTCAGACACCGCTCTTCCCTCACCATGACCGGACCGGCACTCGGCACCACCGGCACGGAGATGCACTTCAGCGGCGTAGTGGAAACGGGCGGCAATCCGCCCCCGCCGGGCAGCACCCTCACGGTGCAGCGCACCGTGCAAATCGGCGACAGCTCCACGAGCACCATGCTGTCGCCGGTCCCCGTCAGCGATGACGGCACCTTCACCTTCACCGACATGCCGGCCACCAGCGGTCGCTACTTCTACGTTGCGCGGTGGGCCGGAAACGGCATGTCAGGACCGGCACGGTCCCTCCACGAGGTCATCGTCAACGACGGCTGACACGAACCGGGAGGGCGTCCGAAATCGGCGGACGCCCTCCCGGCACCTGCTCCCGCCGGTGCTGTAGGTTCCGCAGTTCGGTGTCAGGTGGCAACGTTGCCTGTGCGGCAGGTTCATCCCGCAGGCCTCGGACGCCTACGACCTGGACAAGGGGCCCCGAACTGCAGAGCCGGTCAGGTCATCGAGGGCGGCCAGAACGTCGTCACGGGTGATCTCGCGCAGGTGGTCATAGCGCTGTGACCAGGCCAGAAGGGTGGGCTGGTCGTTGTTCATGTGAGACCAGACGATGTCCGGCTTGTGCGCTGCGGTGCGCGGGCCTTCCTGGTGCGGGGTTCGTGGCCAGTGCTCGGTCTCAGCGAGGATGCCGTCGGCCAGGCCGTCGAGCTTGCGCTCCAGCCAGGCCTCGAAGGAGGGGCGCCGGTCGTCGATGAGCACGCCTGTCGGCGTACGGGTTCCAGTGCAGAGCCAGGTACAGGTAAACGTGCAGAGTTGAACGGCGTGTCCGCTGTGTCTGCAGGGTGGTGATCTTGGAG
>NZ_JBEZYD010000049.1:0-91118 GCF_040638335.1 Nonomuraea sp. NPDC026600 | reverse complement strand
AGGTCATCCTCGTTTCGGCGTCACGCTGCGCAACAACGATCGATCCGGACGCCAAGCGACAATCCCCCCAGACGGGCTACTTTGAAATCGCCCTGGTACGGACGTCCCGCAATAGGTGGATGAAGGCGTCCAGAAACGGAGGAATCCGTGAGTATCCAGCCGCCGTGCAGGGGTGACGCAGGGGGGACCTCGCACCATACTCGAGAATGCAAGGTCACATAGCGTCGATGATGATGTTGGCGGTCAGGAGCGAAATCAACCCCGTGAGCTCGTGACCGGGACCCCGCCCCTCCATGCCGACCTGTGGAAATAGCTGCATATCAGCAGATCGGTCCGATGAGAAAGGAAAATCTATGTTACACCCCTGAGCGGGGAGCGCCCATGGCTGATGTCGTGCCGCCTGTGTCCCCAGGCTGCCAGCCGAATCGGGCACCCCTCCGCTCAGTGGCCAACCTCCGTCAGATCAAAGCTTCTGGAGGTCGATTCCAATGAAGCACAATGTCAGCGGACAGACCACGCCCAATCCACATCCCGCTCATTCGCTCAAATTCCGAAAGATCCTCTGGAGGGCGTCCGCCCTTCTCGCGTCTGCCCGGCGTGTGGTGGTGTTCCTCCTGCCGGGTACGCTCACCGCTCTCCTGACGGCCGCGCCCGTCGTCGCCCTGATGGCCGTCGGCTATCAGCTCGGCGGGGTACCGCTCATGTGGGGCACGTTCATCGGCACCGTCTTCCCCCTTCTCCGCGGGATCGGAGACTGGCGCCGGGATCGGCGGGACCGCGATCAGCGGGATGAATCAGCGGGATGAATCAGCGTGACGAGGTCCGGCCGGCCGTTCCCGATCGGGGAGCGAGCCGGCCGAACTGTTCGTCGACGAAGGCCAGGACGGCGGGGTCCATCTCACCGTCGGGCACCGGATCGGGGGAGAACATGCCCCATTCGCGCCCCCGCACCAGCAGCCCGTGGGTACGCCGGGCATGATGACGTACCTTGGCGGGATTGAGATAGGTGATGGAGTAGCCCATCCGCCGCCCGGCCGAGTGATTGGCCGCCGACCCGTGCACGATCGCCATGTGGTGCAGCGAGAACCGGCCGGCGGCCAGTGTCAGCTCGACCGCCTCGGCCTCGTTCACCTCCCCGGAGATCTCCTCGTACGAGAAGAGCATGTTGGCGCTGCCTGACGGCGAGGCGGCGTGCCGGCGAGGGGGCAGCAGGTGGCTGCCGGGGATCACCCGCATGGCGCCGTTGAGGGACGTACTCGGGATCAACGCCACCCAGGCGGTGCAGACAGCGTCGCCCTCGATGGCCCAGTAGTACGAATCCTGGTGCCAGGCCACCTGCTCAGGCCCGCCCGGCTCCTTGATGAACAGCGAGGACCCCCAGCACAGGACGTCCGGCCCGAGCACCGCCTCTACGGCGTCCACGATGCGCGGATCCGCGACGACCGGCGCCAACGCCGGCAGCTTCAGATGCGCCTTGTTGCGCAGCACCAACTGCTCCTGGACGCCGTGCCGCCGGCCGAACGCCGCGATCCGCGCGCCCAGCTCTTCGCATTCGCTCACGGTCAGGCCGGGTAGTTCGGTGAGGTAGCCGAGACTCCGGTACCGGGTGATGTCGGACGGGGAAAGGGCCATGTCAGCGCTCCTCGGCGAAGACCTCGGCGTCGAGGTCGAGCAGGTTCATGAACGCCGGGAAGGAGTCGGCGGTGTCGGCCGCGTCGCTGATCCGGCACGGCCGCCGGCCGGCCAGGCCGAGCAGGACCGTCGCCATCAGGATGCGGTGGTCGCCGTGGTCGGAGAAGTCGGCGTCGCCCTCGTGGGACACGCGGCCGCGTATGTCGAGCCCGTCGACCGCTCCGTCCCGGTCCGTCACCAGCGCCACGGGTATGCCGACCCTGCTGAGTTCGGTGGCCATCGCAGCGATGCGGGGGGATTTGTGATGCTGGGTGAGCCGGCCCCCCGTGATCCGGATCCGGCCGGGCACGGTCGCCGCGACGGCCGCCACGGTGGGCAGGATGTTGGGGCAGTCGCGCAGGTCGAAGGACGCGTCGGCGGTCCCGGTCAGATCGCCGCAGTCGATCGTGACGCTTCCGTCCCCGTCGAGCCGGTGGACCCGGGCGCCGAGTTCGGTGAGGATGCCGACGATCGTGCGTTCGCCCTGCGCGCTGTGCGGGTCCAGGTTGGTGACGGTGACGCGGCCCCGCGTCACGGCGGCGGCACCCATGAGGTAGGAGGCCGAGGTGTAGTCGCCGGTCAGCCGTACGGTCCGCGCCTGGTAGCGCTTGCCGTCGGGGACGGTGAGTTCGCGCATGCCGGGTGCCTCCTGGACCGGCACGCCGAAGCGGCTCATCATGTCGACGGTCTGCCTGATGTAGGACATCGAGTACAGCGGGCCGCGCAGCCGCAGCCATAGCGGGTCCGCGGCCAGCGGGGCGGCGATCAGCAGGGCGGTGGCGAACTGCGAGGAGACGGTGGTGGCCAGGTCGTACCGGCCGCCGGGCAGGCTGTCCGACAGTGTCGCGAACGGCGGGCGGCCAGGTGCCCCCGGGAACAGGAAGCCGACGTCCTTGCCGGCCAGGACCTTGAAGAGCGGCCCGAACGGGCGCTCGCGCAGCGAGCAGGTGCCGTCGACGATCAGCCGGCCGGGCAGGGCCGATCCGATCACGGCGCACACCCGCGCGATGAGCGCCGAGCCGCCCGCCCAGACGTAGCCGGTGCCGTTCGCCGTGCGCCACAGGTCCGCGCCCACGATGTCGATCCGGTCGCCGGTGCGGGTGATCTCGGCGCCGAGGGCTCGGCACGCGTCGGCCATGAGCTCGGTCTCCCGGGACACGAGCGGGGAATGAATGGAGGTCCGGCCGCCGGCCAGCGTGCCCATGATGAGGGCGCGCTGAGTTTCGGGTTTGGAGCCGGGCGCGCGGAATACTCCCTGTAGCGGCGGTCGCTTGGCAATCGATCGCGGCATTCAAGACCCTCCGGCCACCACAAAGGTGATGGATTTCCGAATTGATCGGGGATGGGGGAGCTTGCGACCCTAAGTGTGCGTTATGTGGTGGTCTCTGTCCATACGCGGGGTTATGTGAAGCCGTGAGGTGGGCGCTGAGCTCTGCGATCAAGAATGCCGCGCGCCCGAGCTTCGCGATGTGATCTTCGTGTTGCGCCACTTCATGGCCGGAATGAAGGCTCCCGTTTTTTCCCGAAGCCCGGTCGGGCCCCCGAAGATACCGGCATTTTCCCAATCGAGAAACACTTCGCCGATTAGCGGGCACGCTGACGTATGGTTTTGCGCGGGCGGCCGGGATGGCCGGCCTTTGGCACGCGTGGACGTGTCCGCCGAACCGATTTCGACCTCACCTTCCCCGCTCGCTGAAACTCAGGGAGACGTCATGCGCGCAAGTCCCACCTGTCTCGTGCTCACCATCGCCCTGCTCGCGGCCTCGCTCACCGCCTGTGGCGGCAACGACGATTCCATCGTCGGCAAAAAGACACTAGTTATCGGGATAAAGACGGATTTGCCGGGGCTGGGGCTTCAAACGGCGAACGGATTTACCGGGCTGGACGTCGACATCGCCAGGTACATCGCCCGGCACCTCGGCGTCGCCGACGGGGACGTCACCTTGAAGAAGACCACCTCCGACGTACGCGAGCAGTTCATCGAGCAGGGGCAGGTCGACCTGGTGGTGGCGACATACTCCATCAGCGACGACCGGAAGCGGAAGGTGTCCTTCGCCGGCCCCTACCTGGTCACCGGCCAGGACATTCTGGTGCTCGCCGGCAACACCGGCATCACCGGCGTCGACAGCCTGCGGGACAAGGTGGTCTGCGGTGCGTCCGGCTCCAACTCGCCCAAGCGGCTCGCCGAGCGGTTCGGCGGCGTCGCGGACATCGCCAACGCCTGGGGGCGCGGTCACCTGAAGATCCTCAACGGCTACGGGGCCTGCCTGCCGTTGCTGCAGAATTCCACGGTCGACGCGATCTCCACCGACGCGACCGTGCTCGCGGGCTTCGCCGCCCAGACGCCTGGCAGGTTCCGGCTGGTGGGCAAGCCGTTCTCGACCGAGAAGTACGGGATCGGCCTGCGGCGGGACGACAAGCGGGGGCGCGACGCGGTCAACGACGCGCTCGCCCAGATGTTCAAGGACGGCAGTTGGAAGCGGTTCATCGACGCCGATCTCGGCGAGTTCGGCGCGTACTTCACCACCCCGCCGGCTCTTGAGCGCTACTGATCTCGCATGCGGGTCCTGCTGGACGAACACGGAAGGATCATCGCCGCGTTCCTGCTCACGCTGAAGCTGACCGGGGCGTCCGCGGTCGTCGCGCTCATGCTCGGCATCGTGCTGGCCGCCGCGCGGATCAGCCCGCTGCCGGTGCTGCGCCGGGCCGGGGCGGTGTACGTCGGGGCGGTGCGCAACGTCCCGCTGACGCTGATCGTGCTGTTCTGCGGACTCGGCCTGGGCAGCGTGCTGAACCTGCGGTTCTCGGCCGACGAGTCGGTGCAGAGCTACTGGCTCACCGTGATCGGGCTGGGCGGCTACACCGCGGCCTTCGTGTGTGAAGTGCTGCGCGCTGGGATGGCCACGGTGCCGGTCGGGCAGGCCGAAGCGGCGCGCGCGCTCGGGCTGACGTTCCCGCAGGTTGTGCGCCTGGTGATTCTGCCGCAGGCGTTCCGCAACGTCGTGGGGCCGCTGGGCGGCCTGCTGATCGCGCTCACCAAGAACACCACCGTGGCCGCCGCGATCGGCGTGCTGGAATCCGCCACGATCATGAAGGAGCTGTTCAACGACCACGGCGACGCGGTGATCCCGATCTTCCTCGCCTTCGCCGCCGCGTTCCTCGCCGTGACCCTGCCGACCGGCCTGCTGTTCAGCCGGCTGGCCGGTCGGCTGACCGTGCGGCAACTCGGCGCGGCCGGGGTGCCGATCGCCATGTACGACGTTCCCGGGCCGCGCGCGCGGCTGCGTGGCAACGCGCTGAGCGTGGCCTTCACCGTCGTCCTGCTCGGCGCCGGCTGGCTGCTGTGGCGGAGGCTGGCGGACACGGGTCAGTTCGACGCCCGGCTGTGGGCACCGTTCGGGGCGGGCGGGGTGTGGGGCAACCTCATCCTGCCTGGATTGGGCAACACGCTGGTGGCCACGGTGACGGCCATCGCGCTCGCGTTGCCGTTCGGGGTGCTGTTCGGCGCGGCGCGGCTGTCGGCGTACCGGCTGGTCCGGGTGCCCGCGGCGGCGGTCGTCGAGTTCTTCCGCGCGGTGCCGCTGCTGATACTGATCTTCTTCAGTCAGTTCGCCGGCTACCGGCTCGGCCTTACGGTGTCCGCGTTCGCCGCGCTGACCACCGGGCTCATCCTCTACAACGGCTCCGTGCTCGCCGAGATCTTCCGCGCCGGCGTCAGGGCGGTACCGATCGGTCAGGCCGAGGCCGGCTACGCTCTCGGGCTGTCCAAGTCCGGGGTCATGCGGCTGATCCTGCTGCCGCAGGCCGTCACGGCGATGATGCCCGCCATCGTCGGCCAGCTCGTGGTGCTGCTCAAGGACACCGCGCTCGGCTTCATCATCTCCTATAACGACCTGCTTTATCAGGGCTTGGACGTGGTGGCGGCGAACTACCAGAACTTCATCCCCGCGGCCATCGTCGTGGCGCTGATCTACATCGCCGTCAACCTGGCCCTCGGCCAGGTGGTGACCTGGCTGGAACGCCGTCGCCGCACCCAGCGCGCCACCCCGGTCGGCGACCTGGCGGCCGTCGGTGTCGATCAACGGGCTTGGGACGCGTCCAGCGCGTGAGCCGGGTGTCCCGCCCAGCCGTTCTCGGGTGACGTCGTCGGCGTTCTGGGCGTGATCAGTTGTACGGGTCGTGGTCTCGGCGCTCGTATCCGCGCTGCTCGTGCTCACGTGGGCGTTCGTACCTGGGCTGCTCGTATCCGCGCTGCTCATACCCGCGCTGCTCGTACTCGCGGGGCTGCTCGTGCGGGTACGGCTCAGGATCCGGCGCCTCCTCCATGGCCGTGCGACCGATCGAGGTCAGCAACGAGGCGATGGCGATGCCGATGACGAGGTTGATGATGGCCGTGGCGACCTGCTTGATGACGTCGGCGGAGTACATGAACGGCAAGATCGTGATGATGACCACGAAAAGCCCGGCGATCCAGGCGAAGAACTTGGTCGGCTCCGGCGTCGACAGCATGAGGAGGTACAGCAGCAGTGTGGCGACAAGCGCGGCAGCGGCGGCCGAGATCGCGTATCCCGTGGTCGCCGCGCTGCCGTACGCGGAGGTCCCGGCGGGAGTGAGGACGCGGATGCCCAGGAGCCGGCCGCTGATCATGACTCCGACCACCACGATCAGTGCGGCCACCAGGGCGGCGGCCACGCCACCTCCCCACACTCGCGCCGGGTTGACCCTGAAGCGGGCCGACCCGGAGTGGCGATCATGGCGGTCATGGGAGGGATATGACATGCGAATCACCTTTGTCGCGAATCGTGATCAAGCACTTACGGAACCCTACACGCGCTGTCAAGAGACAGGGATGGCCTGAACGCGCCGGATCCTAGTCACTTGTCCGATACCGGCGGCGACCTGGCGTCCCTAGCGTTCTGATCGTGAAACTCATGGAAGCCCTGGACTCCGCGGTCGAGCTGACGGCGGTCACGAAGCACTACGCGCACGGTGTCACCGCGCTCGACGACGTGACCATCGGGTTCGGCCGGGGCACGTTCACCGCCGTGATGGGGCCGTCCGGATCGGGCAAGTCCACGTTGTTGCAGTGTGCGGCCGGCCTGGACAAGCCCACGTCGGGCCGGATCACGGTGGACGGCAGGGACCTGACCCAGTTGACGGAGCGGAAGCTGACCCTGCTGCGCCGCGACCGCATCGGATTCGTGTTCCAGTCGTTCAACCTGCTGCCCTCCCTGACCGCGGCGCAGAACGTGGCGCTGCCGCTGAAGCTGGCGGGCCGCAGGGTGGACCGGGAGCTGGTACGCCAGAGCCTGGACGCGGTCGGCCTGGCGGAGCGGGCCGGCCACCGTCCCGCCGAGCTGTCCGGCGGCCAGCAGCAGCGCGTGGCCATCGCCAGGGCGCTGGCCGCCAGGCCCGCCGTGCTCTTCGCCGACGAGCCGACCGGCGCGCTGGACACCAACACCAGCCGGGACGTGCTGCGGCTCCTGCGCTCGCTGGTGGACCGGCACGCGCAGACGATCGTGATGGTGACCCACGACCCGGCTGCGGCGGCGTACGCCGACCGGGTGCTGTTCCTGGCGGACGGCCGGATCTGCGGTCAGCTGCTCGACCCCACGGCCGAGGCCGTCTCGGCTCGCATGCTGATGCTGGAGGAGTCGTGCTGAGCATCGCGTGGAGCACCCTGCGCACCCGCCTGGTCTCCTTCCTCGGCACCTTCCTCGCGCTCGCGCTCGGCGCCACGCTGATGGCCGCGATGGGCCAGGTGCTGGCCACCACCGTGGACTCTCCCGACCGTGCCCCGCAGCGTTACGCCGCCGCGCCGTACGTGGTCGTGCCCGACGAGCGACTGCACGTGGACACCTGGCAGGGCGGGCAGAGCCAGCCGCTGGCCGAGAGGCACGGCCTGACCGCCGAGCTGGCCGCCCGCTTTCCCGGCGCGGTCGTCGACCGGGTCTTCCCCGCCCAGGTCGCGGGCGGCCAGGACGCGGTGGGCCGACCCTGGTCGACGTCCCGTACGGCACCGCAGCGGCTGATCGAGGGCCGGGCGCCGCGGACCTCGCGGGAGATCGCGGTGAGCGCGGGGGCCCTGGCGGGGGAGAAGACGAGCGCGGGGGAGAAGACGAGCGCGGGGGAGAAGGTGAGCGCGGGGGCCCGGGTGAGCGTGATCACGCGGTCGGGGGCGAAGCCGTACACCGTGGTGGGCGTGACGGACGGGCCGCCCACGGTGTTCTTCACCGACGAGCAGGCCGCCAGGCTGTCTCCGCGCATCGACGCGCTCGCCCTGTGGACGAAACCGAGCGGCGTACCGGTGCTCACCGGGCAGGATCGGGCGCTGATCGACCCCAACCGCGAGAGCGACGAGCGGGCCCGTAACAACGCCAACACGATCGTCGGCATCGCGGCCGGATTCGCCGTGTTCATCGCCGTCTTCGTGGTGTCGTCGACGTTCGCGTTCGCGGTGGCGCAGCGGCGACGCGAGTTCGCGCTGCTGCGGACCGTCGGCGCGACCCGCCGCCAGGTGCGGCGCATGGTGTACGGCGAGGCGGGGTTCGTCGCCCTGGCCGCCGCCGCGCTGGGTGCGCTGGCCGGGCCGTACGCCGCGGGGCCGATGCTGGATTGGCTGGTCGGCCTCGGGATGGCACCTGCCTGGCTGGTGCCGAGCGCGCAGACCTGGCCGGCGGCCACGGCCTTCGTCACGAGTGTGGTGGTCGCGCTGGCGGGCGTGACCGTCGCGGCCAGGCGGGCCGGCCGGGTGCACCCGGCGGAGGCCATGCGCGAGGCCGCGATCGAGCCTCGGGTGATGACCTGGGGCCGGCTGCTCGTCGGTGTGGGGCTGTTCGGCGCCGCGCTGGTCAGCATGGCGGTGAACGCCCTGACCGATCCGCAGGGGGCCGCCAACAACAAGTCGTTCATGCCGGTCTTGATGCTGCTCGTGGCGGGCGTCGGCCTGCTCGCCCCGGCCGTCGTGCGACCGGTCGCCAGGCTGTTCGCCGTACTGCTGAGCCGCCTTCGCGGTGCGGGCGCCACCCTGGTGCCCGCCGCCGCGGCCACCTCCGTCAGGCGGACCGCGGCGACGGCGGCACCGGTCCTGGTGGCGGTGGGCCTGGCCGCCGCGCTGCTCGGCGCGGCCGCGATGACCGACACGGCGAAGACCGCGGTGCAGGCGGCGCCGGTGCGGGCCGACTACCTGGTGCTCCCCGAAGGATCGGGGGGACTGGATCGGCAACTCGTCGAGCGCCTGCGGGCCATCCGTGGCGTGGAGGTCGCGACCACGGCCCCGACCAGCGTGTACACCCTTGAGGGCAAGGCCGCGCTGATCAAGCGGCCGACCGAGGCCGTGGACCCGGCCCGGCTCCGGAGCGTGCTCGACGTCCCGGTGATCAAGGGCTCCCTGGCCCAGTTGGACGACGGCACCATCGCGGTCTCGGAGACGTGGGAACTCGAACTCGGCCAGACCGCGAAGCTGTGGCGGGCCGACGGCAGTCAGGTCTCGCTCAAGGTGGTCGCGCTGCTCGCCCCGAACGCGCCGTCCGACTCCTACGTCACCACGGCACACGCCTTCTCCGCGCCGGTGACCACGGCCTACGTGAAGCTGCGGCCGGGAACCCCGGCGCCGGACGTGGAGTCCGCGCTGCGGCGGTCCACGCAGGGGCACAACGCGCGGGCGCTCACCAAGGACGCCTGGGTGAGCGAGACGGGCGACCGGCGCGGTTCGGCCAGCCGGCTCGGGCTCCTGGTGGTGCTCGGCATCATCCTCGCCTACACCGCGATCGCCCTGGTCAACATCCTGCTGATGGCGGCCTCCGACCGGACGGCGGAGCGGGCGTCGCTGCGGCTGCTCGGCGCGACGCGCGGCCAGGTGGTGCGGTACGTCGCGGGCGAGGCGCTCCTGGTCGTGGCCATCGGCGTGGTGCTGGCCGCCGCCGTCGCGGCGATCAGCCTGGCCGGGCTCTGGAGCTCGCTGGTGCAGATCGCCGGGCCGATCGCGATCAGCGTGCCCTGGCCGGCGATCGGCGCGGTGACGGCCGGGTGCGTGGTGCTCGCGCTGGCCGCCGCCGTGGCGCCCGCGCTACGGCGCGCCTAGGTCCAGCCGGGCCAGCTCCACCCGGGAGGAGACGCCGAGCTTGGGAAAGGCTCGGTAGAGGTGGTAGCTGACGGTCTTGGGGCTGACGAAGAGCCGGGCGCCGATCTCCCGGTTCGTCAGGCCCGTCACGGCCAGCCGGACGATCTGCAGCTCCTGCGGCGACAGCTCGGTCAGCCTGCCGGAGACGGCGGGAGCGGCGACGGTCTCCCCGGCGGCGCGGAGCTCGGCGGCGGCCCGCTCGGCCCACGGGGCGGCGCCGAGCCGCTGGAACGTCTCCAGCGCGGCACGCAGCCGGGTACGCGCCTCACGCTTGCGCCGCTCACGGCGGAGCCACTCGCCGTACACCAGCTCGGTCCTGGCCCGCTCCATCGGCCGGCCGTGTGGCCGCGACGCGGCGGAGAAGAGCTCGTCGCCCGGCTCGACGAGCGCGCGGCAGCGGGCCAGCACCGCGTCGGCCCAGTCGAGCCGCGCGGCCGCCGCCCATTCCGCCAACCGGTCGAGCGGCTCCTTCGCCCGGTCCGGCAGGCCCGCGCGGACGGCCGCCTCGACCTGGTCGGGCGCGAAGTAGACGGCCTGGATCTGGTGGCGCACCGGCCCCGCGAGAGCGGACTCCAGCCGGTCCAGCGCCTGCGTGTGGCGGCCGCGGCTCAGATCGAGCATCGCCTGGCCCCACTCCGACCAGGCCACGCCGTTGGCGATGCCGGTCACGGCGAAATGCTCGGCACAGCGCCCGGCCAGCTCCGCGCGCCGGGCGTCGTCGCCCTCGACGGCGGCGATCCAGGCCAGCATGCCCTCCAGATAGCCGGTCCGGTGCGGCTGGCCGAAGTCCCTGGCGATCCTCAGCCCCTCCGCGGCATCGGCTTTGGCGTCGGCGAACCGGCCGAGACAGACCGCGGCGGCGGCCAGCGTCACGTGCGCGATCGGCAGCCAGCCGGTCATGCCGAGCGCGCCGCACTCCTCGACCAGCGCCGCCGAGATCTCCCGCTGCGTCTCGAACTCGCCCACCAGCCCGGCCACGAACGCGCCGTTGACCCGCAGACCGTAGGAGCCGCGCTCGATACCGCGCGCGTCGAGCACCAGCGGGCGCATGCCGGGCAACGCTCTGGCCGGGCCGTGGTTGAGCGAGTCGGCGGCCGCCGCGACCGCGTCCACGGCGGTGTTCAGACCGTCCTCCTCGCGCAGGGGCAGGCGGCGGAGACGTACGGCGGCCTCCTCGACCCGCTGCGGGTCGCTGAGCTGCCAGGCGTTGCGCCCCGCGTCGACGAGCATGAGACCGGCGGCGACCGGGTCCAGCTCGGCGACCCGGTCCGCCCCGGAGAGCAGGATGTCGTGGGCGGTGTGGACGGAGCCGCGTTCGAAGGCGACCCTGGCGCGGAGCCCGGCGAGCCTGGCGATGGAGCGCGGGTCTTCGACGAGGCGGGCGGCCCTTTCCGCGAGCGCCTGGGCTCGGTCGGGCAGCCCCGCGTCCGCGGCGGCCACGGCCGCCTCCGTCAGCCGTCTGGCCAGCGCTCCCGGGTCGGTGGTGAGTTCGGCGGCGCGTTCGAGCGCGGCCGCCGCCGCCGCGTGGCCGTGCCGTGTCCGGGCCCGGTCCGCGGCGCGTTCCAGCGCGACGGCCACCTGCTCGTCGGGTCCCAGCGCGACCGCGGCCAGGTGCCAGGCCCGCCTGTCGTCCTGGTCGTCCAGTACTTCGGCCAGTGCCCGGTGTGCGACCAGCCGCTGGTCGAAGGCGGCCGAATGGACGGCGGCGGCCCGCATGAGCGGGTGCACGAAGGTGACGCCGCCACCGCTGGGCGCGAGGAGGCCGGCCCGCTCGGCCGTACCGAGTGACTCGGCGCCGAGCCCGAGCCGCTGGGCCGCGCGCAGCACCGTGCCCAGGTCGCCGGTGTCCTCGACGGCGGCGAGCAGGATCATCAGCTGGGCTCCGGCCGGCAGCTCCGCGATGCGGGTCGCGTACGCCTCCTGGATCCGGCGCGGCAGTGGCATCGGGGTGTACGGGTCGGCGGTGCGCGGCAGCTCGATCAGCGCGAGCGGGTTGCCGCGGCTCTCGGCCAGGATCCGGTTTCTGACGCCCTCCGCCAGGTGCGGGTCACGTTCGGTCAGCAGCGCGGCCGCCGACTCGGCGTCGAGCGGGCCGAGCCGGCGCTCCGGCAGTCCCGGCGCGCTGAACCCGTCACGTGCGGCGAAGAGCAGTGCGACGCCCTCGGCGTCGAGCCGCCTGGCCGCGAACAGCAGCGCGTCCGCGGAGGCCCGGTCCAGCCAGTGCGCGTCGTCCACCAGGCAGAGCAGCGGGCCGTCCTCGGCGATCTCGGACAGCAGGGACAGCGTCGCGAGCCCGATGAGGAAACGGTCCTCGCCGGCGGCCCCGCCCAGGCCGAGCGCGCTTCTCAGCGCGAGCGCCTGCCGCTCGGGCAGCGCCTTCGCGCGGGCCAGCTCCGGCCGCAGCAACTGGTGCAGCGCCGCGAACGGGAGCTCGGCCTCGGTCTCCACCCCGACGCTGCGGAGCACCCGCAGATCGGTGGCCCGCTCGGCGGCGCCGCGCAGCAGGGCGCTCTTGCCGATGCCCGGATCGCCGTAGATCACCAGAGCGCCGCTGCGCCCCACTCGCGCGCTCTCCAACAGGCCGTCGATGACCTCCTGGTCTTCGCGTCTGCCCTTTATCACCCGGAAAGAGTACGGGGTGAACCGGTAGTCAGCCGTTGAGGTACTTCGTGAGGCCCGTGGCCAGGGAAGTGGCCATGCGTTCGCGGAAGGCGGGGTCCGACATCTTGGCGGCGTCGCCGCGGTTGCGCATGTTGCCGCACTCGATGAACACCGCCGGGCGGGTCGACAGGTTCAGCCCGCCCAGGTCGGTGCGGGTGTCCAGCGCGTTCCTGCCCCTGTACGTGGAGTACGCGAGGCCGGTGCCGCTCCGGTAGGCGTTCCGGACGATGACCCCGAGCCGCCGGGACGGCTGGATGATCGCGTCGTTGTGCCCCTTCACCAGGCCGGGCAGGATCACGTGGAACCCGTGCCCGCCCGCGGTCGCGCCGTCGCCGTGGATGGACAGGACCGCGTCCGCCTTCGCCTTGTTCCCGATGGCGGCCCGCTCGGTGACGCACGGCCCGACGCCGGTGTCGTTGGGCCGGGTCAGCACCACCTTCGCCCCCATCTTCTCCAGCAGCCGCCTGAGCCTGCCGGCCACGTCCCAGGTGAACGCGTGCTCGGGGTAGCCGGCGTCGGTCTCGGTCCCCGTCGTGTTGCACGGCTTCCGCTGCGTGATGATGTCGACCTGCCGGTTGATCACTTCTGGGTGCGACGCGTTGCCCCCGTTGTGGCCGGGATCGATCACCACCGTCTTCCCGGCCAGCGCGGGCGGCGGTGTGACCCGCCCGGTCGCCGGGACGACGAGCCCTGGGCTGGTTTGGTGCTGTGCGGACGGAGTCGCGCCGCCGCACCCGGTGGACAGCGTCACGAGTGCGGCGAGGATCACCGATGCCGCTTCATCGGCGCGCATGACTCGTACCGTACCGGCTGTCCTCGCGGCAGCCGGTCGGGAATCGGCCTGCTGACGTCCTTGTTTGTGGAGATCACCCGCTGGAACGCCACGCCGCGGTCACTGATCGTCCAGTCGTCGGCGGAGCAGGCAGAACTCGTTGTCCTCGGGGTCGGCCAGCACGTGCCAGGACTCCTCACCCGTCTGCCCGACGTCGGCGAACCTGGCGCCGATGGCCAGCAGCCGGTCGAGCTCGGCGGCCTGATCTCGATCAGTGGGGTTCACGTCGATGTGCAGCGGAAGCCGGCCGGCCTTCGGGTTGTCGGTCGGACTGAGGATGATGGTCGGCTGCAGCCCGCCGAACCCCTCCTTCGGACCGATCTCAACGCTGCCCTCCTCACGGTCGAGCACCACATATCCGAGCACCTCGCACCAGAACGCGGCGAGACGCTCTGGGTCGCGGCAGTTGAGCACGAGTTCACTGATGCGGCATGCCATGAGGCCCTTTATACCCAGTCACAGCAGTGCGGCTTGGTACGCTTTGTGGTGGTTTGTCACCATGGTTCCTCGGAGTTCGCTTTCACGATGAACGGCCGCGCCAAGCTGCTGGCGATCAACGTGGGCCTGCCACAGGACGTCTCCTGGCGAGGCAGGACCGTACACACCGGCGTGTGGAAGCGGCCTGTCGCCGGGCCCCGGATGGTACGCCGGCTCAACATCGACGGAGACGGCCAGGGAGACCTCGACGGGCACGGCGGTGAGCAGCGCGCGGTGCTCGTCTACCAGATCGACTCCTACCGCTACTGGCAGGAGCGGTTCGGGCGCGACGACTTCACCTTCGGGCAGTTCGGGGAGAACTTCACCGTTGACGGCCTGCCCGACGACGAGGTGTGCGTCGGCGACCGCTACCGGATCGGCGAGGCGGTGTTCGAGGTCACCCAGCCGCGCGTCACCTGCTACCGGGTGGGGCTGAGGATGGGCGAGCCGCGGCTGGCCGCCCTGCTCGTCTCCCACCGGCGTCCCGGCTTCTACCTCCGGGTCCTCACCGAGGGCCGGGTGGAGGCGGGGCAGGAGATCGTCAAGATCGCCTCCGGTCCGGAAGGCATGACCGTCGCCGAGATCGACGCCCTGCTGTACCTGCCCGGCCACTCCCGCGAGCGAGTGGCCCGTGCGCTGCGCGTCCCCGCTCTCAGCCCCGGCTGGCAGACCTCCTTCCGGGCACTGCTCGACCAGCCCGACGGCGAACCGGCCGGCAATGCGGGGCTGACGCCCGCCTCCGCCGGCGGGCCGCCGCCTGCCTGGGAGGGGTTCCGGCCGCTGCGGGTCACCCGTATCGACGCGGAGAGCAAGAGCGTGTTCTCCCTGACGCTGGCCGACGACAACGGCACGCCGCTGCCGCCGGCGCTGCCCGGCCAGTTCCTCACCGTACGGCTGCGCCCGGACGGCGGCGGCCCTCCGCTCATCCGCAGCTACTCGCTGTCCGGCCGCCCGGACGCCGCCGCGTATCGCATCAGCGTCAAGCAGGAGCCGCACGGGTCCGCCAGCGGCTATCTCCGCGCTCACCTGCGCGTGGGCGACGTCCTCGAATTCGCGGCGCCGCGTGGCGCCTTCACCCTGGAGGCCGGCGACGCACCGGTCCTGCTGGTGTCCGCCGGCATCGGTGCCACTCCTGTCCTGGCCATGCTGCACGCGCTGGTCGCCGCGCGTTCCGCACGTGAGGTCTGGTGGCTGTACGGCACGCGCGATGGCACCGAGCACCCCTTCGCCCAGGAGAGCCGCGACCTGCTGGCCCGGCTCCCCAACGCGCACCGGCACATCTGCTACAGCCGCCCGGCGCCCGGTGATCGCCAGGGCGTCGACTACCAGACCGCGGGCCGGCTCTCCCTCGGCCTGCTCAGTGCCGTCGGCGCTCCGCGGGCCGCCCAGGTCTACCTGTGCGGCCCCGCCGCGTTCATGAACGAACTGCCCGCCGTCCTGGCCTCGTCCGACCTCGCCCCCGCAGGCGTACACACCGAGATCTTCGGTACGGGACCGGCCCTGAACCCCGGCCTGACCAGCGTCCCCGCCCGGCCGGTGCACCCGCCCGCGGGTCCGCCCGGCACGGGCCCGCGGATCTCGTTCGCACGCAGCGGCCTGACCGTGGAGTGGGACCCGGCCTACGCGAGCCTGCTCGAACTCGCGGAGGCCTGCGACGTGCCCACCCGCTGGTCATGCCGTACGGGCGTCTGCCACAGCTGCGAGAGCGGCCTGCTGTCCGGAAGCGTCGGCTACTCACCCGAACCGGTCGACGCGCCGGCCCGGGACAACGTCCTGATCTGCTGCTCCCAGCCCCGCGACGAGCTCGTCCTGGACCTGTGACAGGACCGGTCAACCGTGGTGGTCGATCGCCGGCTTGGCCCCGCCGAACATGACGTGGCGCGGCATCGGTTTCCAAGCGCCTGACACTACGCATAGATGGGTGACAACTTTCATCTATGCGTAGTGAGCCGCCTCCGCTACTGCCGATCTTCAGGTCGAGACATCAGGCTGACCTGCTCACGCTTCTCCATCTCCATCCAGATCAAGAATTCACACTGACCGAACTGGCCGGACGCGTCGGAGCGCCGCTCACTACCCTGCAACGGGAAGTGGGACGTCTGCTGGAAGCGGGACTTCTCGGCGGTCGCCGGGTCGGTCGAGCTCATCTGATCCGGGCCATGGTGCCTGGCCGCTCACCGAGATGCTCACTCTGGCTTTCGGGCCGCGCGTCCCCCTGAAGAGGAGATCCTGGTAGTCCAAGGTGTAGACGCCGTGGCCATCTTCGGATCGTGGGCGAGCCGGTATCTCGGAGAGCCTGGCCCCCCACCGAACGACATCGACGTCCTGGTCATCGGACATCCCACTCGAGGCGATGTATATGAGGCCGTCGAGCGCGTAGAACGGAGGCTGGGCATTCCAGTCAACCCCGTGCTGGTCACGCGAGAGCGCTGGGCGGAGGCTTCGGACGCGCTGGTCGAGCAGATCCGCTCTTCACCTGTGCTTTGGTTGCGAGAACTTCCCGAGGAGGCCGTATGAAGCGCTGGGCCAGAGGAGAGGCCGAAGTGGAACGCCTCCTGGCGGACAGGCGGATCCAGAAGATCGGTGGATCGGCTGCCGACGGCTCTGAATGGCTGGAACGCGCCGAGCGGACGTTGCGGACAGCCCAGACGATCGTTGACGATCCCGACAGTGCTTTTATCCTCGCCTACGATGCCGCTCGACACGCTTGCACAGCGGTGCTGGCGCACCAGGGCCTTCGCCCTACCTCGACGGGAGGGCACTACGTTGTGGAGGAGGTCTTGCGCGCACAGTTCGGTGCGCTGCGGCGCCGTCGCAATGAGATCGAATATCCCCTGCGCCCAGGCGACGACGTTGGAGTGGATGAGGCGGCGGAGGCGATCGCGGCTACCAGGCTGCTGATCGACGCTGCCGGCAAGCTTGTCCCCAACTTGTCGCTCTTCTGAGCCGGGCTTCGGGCTGGCTACCGCTTTCATGGTGGTTGATCTCCACGGGAGCATCCCAAAGCGGTGTGGTGGACCGTCGCCTCGGCCGTTACCCGGACTGCCTCTGTGGTGGGACCGTCCCGAAACCGGGCCGATGAGCTGTGGGGGGTCGTCACCCACCAGGCCCCGGCTTCGGAGACGGCTTCCTAGCAGCTCCTGGGGAGCGTCACCTTGTTGGGCATGCTGTTATCGATCTTCTTCTTGCCCTTGGTTCTGGGGTTGACCGTGATGCACTTGTCGAACACCCCAGGAGATATTGATCTTCGATCTGCCGGCTCGGTGACGGGCGGGCCGGGTCAGTCGGGCCACCTCTCGCCTTGTCGTAGGCGGTCCAGGCCGAGCCAGAGGGCGTTCATCGCGGCGGCGACGACCTGGTGGCGGGGGATGTCGCGGTGGTCGTACCACCACAGTGCCAGCCCTTGGATGGCGGCGCGCCATGCCTCCCAGGCGAGCTCCAGCTCGACGCCGTCGGCCTCGTACTCGCGGGCGAACATCGGCAGGATCAGCGCCCGACTCTCGGCCTCGACCTGGCGGCGGAGCTCTTCGATCTCGTCTTGGCCTGTGGTGTCGCGAAAGAGCATCCGCCAGGCGTAGGGGTGCTGCTCGATGTAGCCGAGCCAGTCGTCGATGGTACGTGAGATGCGCTGGTCGGCCGGGCCCTCGCCGGGTAGGTGCCGGTGCCAGATCGCCCGTAGATCGGCGAAATGCCGCTGCAGCAGGTGCCGGTGCAGCTCCAGTTTGCCGGGGAAGTGGTCATACAGGACCGGCACCGAGATGCCCGAGCGCCTGGCGATCTCGTCGACCGAGGCGCCGTGGTAGCCGCGCTCGGCGAACACCTCTGTGGCGGCGCGCTCGATCACCTCGCGCCGGGCTTGGGGTGTCAGCCTCTTCCTGGTCAAGGAGCCTCCCGTTGACAACCTAGTTCAGACTAGGTAACGCTGTACCTAGTATCCACTAGGTAATGGAATGGGGCTGGTCATGGATCTTCAGCTTCGTGGCAGGAGCGCGCTCGTCACCGGCGGCTCGAAGGGGATCGGCGCGGCGGCCGCCGAGGTGCTGGCCGAGGAGGGTTGCCACCTGCCATCCCGGCCGGCTCGCTGGACGAGGTGGACGAGCAGGCCTGGCGGGATGGGTGGGAGCTCAAGGTGTTCGGCTACATCAACCTCACCCGGCTCGTCTACGCCCAGATGAAGGCTCGCGGGCACGGTGTGATCATCAACGACATCGGCGCCGCGGGGGAGCGGGTCGACTCCGCGTACATCGCCGGAAGTGCCGGCAACGCCGCGCTCATGGCGTTCACCCGGGCGCTCGGTGGGCGCAGCCTGCGCGACAACATCCGCATTGTGGGGATCAATCCGGGGCCGGTCGAGACCGAGCGGATCGCCAAGCTCATCGCCACGAGCGACCGCTTCCGGGAAGCGGCGACGCGTTTCCCGCTCGGCCGGCCGGCCAAGCCTCGGGAGATCGCCGACATGATGGCGTTCCTCGCCTCCGACCGCTCCGCCTACACCAGCGGCGTCATCGTCACCATCGATGGCGGGTTGTGCGCGGGCGGGGCCTGACCGAGCAGGCAGATCAGACCGGGACGATCTCTACGACCGCCCGCGGAGCGGAGAGCTAGCAGTTCTTGTCGCGCATCGGCAGGCGCCCGGTGGTCAGGAAGTCGGTCACGGACCGGTCGCCGCAGGCGTTGCCGTTGGCGAGGTAGACGCCGTGGCCGCCGGAGTCGACGCTGACCATGCGGGCCCGCTGCCCGAACGCCTGGCGCATCTTCAGCGCACCGCTGTACGGCGTCGACGGGTCACGCAGGTTCTGGATGAGCAGCACGTTGGCCGGGCCGTGCGAGCTGACCCGTACGGGCCGCTCGGTGGGCTTGACCGGCCAGTACGCGCACGGCCCCATGTTGACCGGCATGCCCGCGGTCAGCGGGTGGGCGATCCGGTCACGCGCCACCTGGCGCTGGTGCGCGGCGACCGAGTCCGGCCACTCGACGTCGTTGCACATGGTGGCGCCGGCGGTGGCGGCGGTGTTCTGCAGGGCGGCCGCCGGTGGCGTGTTCGACGGGGGCAGTTCGCCCGTGGTCAGGGCGGCTCGCATGAGCCCGGCCAGCATGGGGAAGTTCGTGTCGGAGTAGAGCGCGTTGAGCATGGTCTCCCGTAGGAGGTTGCCGTTCAGCTCCGCCGGATTGGCCCCCGGCCAGGGCAGGGGCTCGCGGTCCAGGTCGGCCGCGAGCTTGAGGAAGGTCTGGCGGACCGCCGTCGCGTCGGTGCCGAGGCCGTACTCGCCGTCACGGGCCGCGGCCCAGGCGGCGAAGTCGGGGAAGCGGTCCTCCACCCCGACGGTGTAGTTGGCCAGCCACTGCCGCGCCACCCGGTTCGGATCGGGATCGTCGTTGCTGTCCAGGACGACCCGGTCGGTGCGCTCGGGGAACATGGTGGCGTAGACGGCGCCCGCGTAGGTGCCGTAGGAGACGCCCCAGTAGGAGATCTTCCGCTCGCCCAGCGCCCGGCGGATGCCGTCGATGTCCCTGGCCTCGTTGCGCGTGGTGATGTGCCGGATGAGCGGCCCGCCGTTGCGGGCGCAGGCCTCGGCGATCCGGCGCGACCAGGCGGCGTTCTCCGCGATGTCGCCCTCGGCGTCGGGGTACGGCTTGAGCCTGGTGAGCGAGAGATCACGGGTCTCGAGCCCGCACGAGACGGGTGAGCTCTGGCCCACGCCGCGCGGGTCGAACCCGATGATGTCGTAGCGGTCGAGCACGTCCTGCGGCAGCTTCTTGACCAGGACACTGGGCCGGTTCAGGCCAGGACTGCCCGGCCCGCCGGGGATGATCAGCAGCACGCCACGGCGTGACCCGGGCTTGGCGGTCCTGATCCGCGACACGGCCAGCGAGATCGCCGGCCCGCCGGACGCCTGGTAGTCCAGGGGAACCTGAAGGGTGGCGCATTCCTGCCGCGCGTCGACACCGGGCCCGGCGGGGCAGGCACTCCACGAGGTGGCCGCCGCCTGCGCGGGGGCGACGAGGCCCGCGGCGAGCAGGGCGGTGGCTGCTCCGGTGGCGGACAGTTTCGCAAGGTTTCGCATTGGCGGTCCTCTTCAGTTCGGCTTGTGTGATCGACTCTGTCGGGCCGTGAATCCTCGAACCAG
Source organism: Nonomuraea sp. NPDC026600 (assembly GCF_040638335.1). Classification (NCBI taxonomy): domain Bacteria; kingdom Bacillati; phylum Actinomycetota; class Actinomycetes; order Streptosporangiales; family Streptosporangiaceae; genus Nonomuraea; species Nonomuraea sp. NPDC026600. The sequence continues at coordinate 71,227 of NZ_JBEZYD010000049.1, read as the reverse complement.
AGACCGCGTCACCGAAGATCCATGACCTCCTCACGAAACGGACAACCCATAGGCTTGCCCCCGGTCTGACACGGGGGAGTGAGTTGTCGCAGGTTCCGGTACCGCGCCTGGCGCGGGGGATCGTCATCGTGGTGCTCGCCGGGTTCACCTCCGTCTATGTGCTGGCGGGCTCGCCGCTCGCGATCGTGGCGTTCGGGCTGCAGCTCGTTCACGTGTTGCGCTCCCTGCGGCGGTTCAGGGGGCCGTGGCTGCTGGTCGTACAGGCGCTGGTCGGCTACGCGGCCACGCTCGGCTTCGGCACCTCCGTCGGGCTGCTCGGCTTCCTGGGCGGGTCGCTGCTGCTGACCCCGGCCTGGCCGCTGGCCCCGCTGGTGGCGGTCAGCGCGGCCGTCGCCGGTCCGGCGGACCCGGCGATCAGCATGGTGCTGATCGCCCTGGTGATCTACGGTCTCACCCGGCTCACCGATCGGGTGGACGAGACGCACGCCGCCCGGCTGGCGCTGGCGCTGGCGGCGGCGGCCGAGGAGCGGTTGCGCATCGCCACCGGGCTGAGCGACGGCCTCGGCAGAGGGCTCGCCGCGATCGCGGCAGGCGTCCGGTCGGTCGTGGATCAGCCGGAACGCGCGGCGGAGGTGCTCGGCGAGGTCGTCGGCACCGCCCGCCGCTCCCTGGCCGCCACCAGGAACGCCGCCGCGGACTACCGCGCCACGTCACTGGCGCCCGAGATGACGACCGCCCGCGCGATGCTGACGGCCGCGCTGATCAAGACCGAGACGCGGGTCGGGCACGCCGAGCCGCTCGGCCCCGCCGGCGCGCTGCTCGCGGCGGTGCTGCGGGAGGTGGTGACCGAGGTCGTACGGCAGAACACCGCCAGAACGTGCGTGATCGAGACCACCGCGGCCGACGGCACGGTACGGCTGCGCGTCACCCACGACGGCGCCCGCACGGCCGAGGACGAGAGCCTGGCCGACCTGGCCTCGCAACTGAGCCAGGCGGGCGGCGGCCTGACCACGGGCCTGTCCGCCGAGGGCTGGTTGACCGTCGACGCCGTGCTGCCCGAAGGGCCGAAGGAGGCCGCGGAGGACCCGGGCGCCTACCGGCTGTCCGTCGCGCTGCTCGCCGCCGTGCTGGTCGGATTCTCGATCAAGGCGCTGCTGCTCGTCCCCGCGAGCCTGCTGGTGCCCGCGGCGGCCTGTCTCGCCGTGATCGTCGTCATGCAGCTCCGGTACGTCAACGGGCGGCACATGGCCGCGCTCGCCGTGCTGGCGCTGCTGGTCTACCTGCCGATTCCGGTGTTCGGCAGGGCCTGGGTGGGCGTGGCCGGGTTCCTCGCCGGCCCGATCCTGCTCGCCTTCCGGTGGCGGGTGGCCTGGCCCCTGGTCGGGTGCGTGACGGCGAGCGTGGCGGCGAGCGCGGTGCTGCTCGGCCTGCCGGTCCCGGTCACGGTCAACTTCGCGGCGAGCACGGTCGTGACCGGGCTGGTCGTGTACGGGCTGATCGAACTGGCCCAGCTCGTACGGGAGTTGCAGGAGGCCAGGCAGGCGCTGGCCCGCTCCGCCGTGGTCGAGGAGCGCCTGCGTGCCGCCCGCGACCTGCACGACCTGCTGGGGCACAGCCTGGCCGCGATCCTGCTCAAGTGCGAGCTGGCCAGACGCCTGGACCCCGTGCGGGCCCGTGCCGAGTTGGTGGACGTGCTGGCCATGGCCGAGAAGGCGGAGGCGGACCTGCGGGTGATCTCCGGCGAACAGCCGGCGATGTCGCTGGCCGCCGAGGCCGAGTCGGCCCGGTCGGTGCTGGCCGCCGCGGGCATCGAGGTGGAGCTCGACCTCGCGCACGGGGAGCTGTCCGCAGAAGTGGAGAACGTCCTGGGCACGGTGCTGCGGGAAGCGGTGACCAACGTGCTCAGGCACAGCTCGGCCCGGCACTGCGCGATCACGACGGTGGCGGAGGACGGGGTGGTACGGCTCCGCGTACGCAACGACGGCGTGCGTTCGGCGGAGGGACGGCCCGGCTCGGCCGGGATCGGCAACCTGACCACCCGCCTGGCGGCGCTGGACGGACGGCTCGGCACGGCTCGCGAAGACGGCTGGTTCGAGCTGACGGCCCAGGCGCCCAGCTCCCTGCCGATCGCTGGGCCGGTCGCCTAACCGGTTGGTCAGATCCAGCCCGCCTCGGTGGCGATGCGGACGGCGTCGGTGCGGTTGCGGGCGTTGAGCTTGGCGACGATGGCGGTCAGGTAGTTGCGCACCGTCCCCGCGCCCAGAAAGAGCCGGGACGCTATCTCGACCGCGTCGGCGCCGCCCGCCGCCATGCGCAGCACGTCGGCCTCCCGGGGAGTCAGCGGGTTGTCGGCCAGGTCCCAGGCGGTGACCGCCAGCGAGGGGTCGAGCACCCGCTTGCCGGCCGCGACCTCGCGGATCGCCGAGACCAGGTCCTCCGGCGGCGCGGTCTTCAGCAGGAACCCGTCCACCCCCGCCCCGAGCGCGCGGCGCAGATGCCCAGGCTTGCCATGCCCGGTCAGCATGAGCGTGCGGCACGACGGCAGCTTCACGCGGAGTTCGGCCGCGGCGGCCAGGCCGTCGAGCGTGCCGGGCATGTCGATGTCGAGCACCGCGACATCCGGCCGGTGAACCAGAGCCGAGGGAATGGCGGCATCGCCCGACTCGACTGCGGCCACGATCTCCAGGTCCGGTTCGAGGCCGAGCAGCGCGACCAGGGCGCCCCGGATGATGTGCTGGTCCTCGGCGAGAAGCACACGAATCACAGTGGTATGTCTATCAGTGTCCGGATCATGATGATGTCATGGTGGATGCGTGATCGGGTCTCTGTTCCGCGCCGTGCCTGGTCAGCAGGGTAGAAGCCATGACAGACGTGCTGCGCTTGGACGCGGTGAGCAAGGTTTACGGGAAGGGGCAGGGCGCGGTCGCGGCCCTGCGCGAAGTGTCGGTAGGCATTCCCCGCGGGAGCTTCACCGCGGTCATGGGCCCTTCGGGATCGGGCAAGAGCACGTTCCTGCACTGCGCGGCGGGGCTGGACGTGCCGTCCTCGGGTTCGGTGCGGCTGGGCGGCACCGAACTGGCCGGGATGGACGAGACCGCGCTGACCGTGTTGCGCAGGCAGCGGATCGGCTTCGTGTTCCAGGCGTTCAACCTGGTCTCGGCGCTCACCGTGCTCGAGAACATCACGCTGCCGCTGCGACTGGCCGGCGTGCGGACGGACCGCGCGTGGCTCGACGAGGTCGTGTCCAAGGTGGGCCTGGAGGGGCGGACGGGCCACCGGCCCGCGCAGTTGTCCGGGGGCCAGCAGCAGCGGGTGGCCATCGCCAGGGCGCTGGTCACCAGGCCCGAGGTCGTGTTCGGTGACGAGCCGACCGGCGCGCTGGACACGATGACCGCCCGTGACGTGCTGACGTTGCTGCGGGAGATCGTGGACGGGACGGGGCAGACGGTGGTGATGGTCACCCACGACCCGGTGGCCGCCTCCTACGCGGACGCGGTGCTGTTCCTGGCCGACGGCCGGATCGTCGACTCCCTGGCGGTTCCCACCGCGGAGCGGGTCGCCGAGCGGATGACCAGGCTGGGAGCGTGGGTGCGTTGATCTCCATGGAGATGGTCTCGGTGGCGCTGCGGACGCTCCGGCACCGCAAGGCCGCGTTCGCGGGGGCGTTCGTCGCGCTGTTCTGCGCCGCCGCCCTGGTCTGCGCCTGCGGCATGCTGCTGGACACGGGACTGCGCGGAAGCGTCGCCCCCGAGCGCTATGCGGGCGCCCCGGTGATCGTCACCGGGGACCAGTTCGTCCACCAGACGGTCCGCAAGTCGGAGGAGAAGACCAAGACCAAGGCCAAGCAGCTGTCCGAGCAGGCCTGGGTGCCCGCGTCGCTGGCCGACCGGCTGCGCCGGGTCCCCGGTGTCTCGCGGGTGGTGACCGAGGTGACCTTCCCCGCCTACGTGGCGGGCCGCCGGTTCCAGGGGCACGGCTGGGAGTCGGCGGCGCTCACTCCGTACACGTTGCGTACGGGACGTGCGCCGAAAGCGGAGGGCGAGGTGGTCGTGGAGGCCGCGTCGGGGTTCTCCACAGGCGCACGCGTGCCCGTGCGGACGGCGGCCGGGAGCAGGACCTACCTGGTGACCGGTGTCACCACCCAGGATCTGCCCAGCCAGGACACGCTGTTCTTCGCCACCGCCGAGGCCCGGCGCATGGCGGGACGGGCAGGGCAGGTCGGCGCGATCGGCGTCTTCCCCGGGGTGGACGTGTCCGAGACGCTGAAGGACGCGGCCGCAGATGGCCGGGTGCTCGCCTACACCGGGGACGAACGCGGCGCGGTGGAGTTCCTGGGCGCCGAGAAGGCGCGGGTGAAGCTGATCAGCCTGGGCGGCGCGCTCGGCGGGACCTCGCTGCTGGTGGCGATCCTCGTGGTGGTCGGTACGTTCGCGCTGTCCATCCAGCAACGCCAGCGGGAGATCGCCCTGCTCAGGGCCGTCGCGGCCACTCCCCGCCAGGTGCGCGGGATGCTCGGCGGCGAGGCGCTGCTGGTCGGCGTGGTGGCCGGGAGCCTCGGCTCGGCGGCCGGCGTCGGCCTGGGATTCTGGTTGCGCTCCAGGTTCGTCGCGCTGGGCGCGATGCCGGAGAACCTGCGGCTGGTGGTCAGCCCGTTCCCCATGCTCGCCGCGCTGGGCGCGGCCGTGCTGGCGGCCTGGGCGGCGGCTTACCTCTCGGCTCGCCGCGCCGTACGGATCCGCCCGGTGGAGGCGCTCGGCGAGGCGGAGCTGCCGGCGGCGCGTGTTCCCGCGGGCCGGATGGTCGCCGGGCTGCTCTGCGCCGCGGGCGGCGTCGTGCTGGCGCTGGTGCTGTCGGCCCTGTCGACCGAGGCGGCCTCCAGCCCGCTCACCCTGCTCACCGCGCTGGTGTGGACGGTCGCCGTGTCGCTGCTCGGCCCGGTGATCGCGCGTACGGCGACTGTCCTGCTCGGGGTGCCGCTCCGGGCGGCCCGGACGGCCGGGTACCTGGCCGGCGCCGGTCTGCGGGCCACGTCCAAGCGGCTGGCCTCGGTCGTCACGCCGCTCAGCCTGATGGTGGCGATGACCTGCACGATCCTGTTCGTCCAGACCACGATGGGGCATGCGGCCCAGGAACAGGCGACTGCGGGCACCAGAGCCGAGCACGTCCTCGGCCCGCACGTCCCTTCCGGTACGGCGGCGGCCGTGCGCGGGCTCCCGGGTGTCGAGGCGGTCACCGAAGTGCTGCGTACCTCCGTGCGGGTGGGCCTGGACAAGTACGGCGCGCAGGCCGCTACCGCTGACGGGCTCGGCAGGACGATGGACCTGGGCGTGGTCGCCGGCTCGCTCGACGGCCTCGATGACGGCTCCGTCGCGGTCAGCCGGACGGCGGCCGAGCGGCTCGGCGTCTCGGCGGGTGCGAAGATCCGCCTGACGCTGGGTGACGGCACCCCCGCCGAGCTGCGCGTCGTCGCGATCTACTCGCGCGGGCTGGGATTCGGCGACCTCACGCTCTCCCACGCGCTGGTGGCCGGGCACGTGGACGACCCGCTCGGCACCGTACTGGTCGCGGCTCCCGCAGTGACCCGGGCGGATCTGGAACGGGCCGCGCCGGGGGTCGGCGTGCTGGACCGGGCCCAGGCGGCCGAGGCGGGCGCGGCCGACGCCGAGGTGAACTATGTGGCGATGGGTCTGATCATCGCGTTCACCGCGATCGCCGTGGTCAACACCATCGCCATGTCCACCTCGTCGAGGTCGCGGGAGCTCGCCCTGCTGCGCCTGGTCGGCACCACCCGCCGGCAGGTGCTGCGGATGCTGAGCCTGGAGACCCTGGTCGCGGTCGTCATCGCGGTGACCCTCGGGACGGGAATCGCGCTGATCACCCTGGCGGCGTTCAGCACGGGCATGACCGGTTCGGTCGTGCCGCACATCCCGCCGCTCACCTACCTCGCGGTGATCGCCGCCGCCGCGGCCCTCGCCCTCCTCGCCACGGCGCTGCCCGCCCGGCTCGTCCTCAGCCGGCGCCCGGTCGAGATGATCGGCGCACGTGACTAGCGGCCGTCGTACTGTTCTGGGCATGAGCTTCGTCGGCACCTCCCGGCCGCGCCCGCGCTGGTTTCACGCGCGGACGGAGCTGGACGACTTCGCGATCGTCAGCTACCGGGTGGACGCCGACGCGCTGGCCCGGCACCTGCCCCCGGGCTTCGCCCCGATGAAGATGACTTTCGACGATGGTCCCGGAGCCCTGGTGTCCGCTGTCGCCTTCCGCGACCGGGACTTCCACTTCCGGTTCTTCCCGCCGGTGGGGATCGACTGCGGGCAGATCAACTACCGGGCCTACGTCACCGCGTACGGCAAGCCGGGCGTCTGGTTCTTCGGCACCCGCCTGGACCACCCGGTCGTCGCGATCCCGCAGCATCTGTGGGGCATGCCGTGGAGCCGCGAGCGCATCGCGATCGAGGCGGACTGGGACGCCGACCCGGCCCGCTGGCGGCTGACGGCCGGGGACGCCCGCTGCGAAGCGGCCGAACTCACCCGGGAACCACTCACCCGGCTGGCCGGCTTCACCGACGAGTCGGACTGGCTGGAGCGGCTCACCCATCCCACCCAGGGCTGGTACCGGCGCCGAGACGGGAAGGTGGGTGTCTACAGCATCTGGCACCCGCCGATGCGTCCCCGGTATCTCGTCGCTACCGCCGCGAGTTTTCCGCTCTTCGAACGGCTCGGCCTGATCACGCCGGACACGTCGCCGCACTCGGTGCTGGCCCAGCCTCGGCTGAGCTTCGACATCCACACCCCGCCTCGCCGCTTCCGCCCGGCTGCGTAGGCGGCGCCAGGGCCGTGGATGGCCCCGTCCGCGTTGGACACAGTCCGGCGGCGAATGGCCCCGTCCGTGTTCGGACGGGGCCATCGTTTACCGGACTGGGGAGTAACCGGCGGCCCGGGTGGTGAAGGTGCCCCGGCCCTGGGTCCGGCTACGCAGCCTGGTCGCGTACCCGAACACCTCGGCCAGCGGCACGATCGCGGTGATCACCACCGTGCCCGCCCTCGCGGTCGAGCCCGAGATCCGGCCGCGCCGGGCCGCCAGGTCGCCGAGCACCCCGCCGGCGGCGTCGTCGGGCACGGTGGCCGTGACCTCGACCACCGGTTCCAGCAACACCATGAGGCTGGCGCGCAGCGCCTCGCGCAGCGCGAGCCGGCCGGCCGTACGGAACGCCAGCTCCGAGGAGTCCTTGGGATGGGTGGCTCCGTCGGTCAGGGTGATCCGCAGTCCGGTGACCCGGTGACCCCCGAGGGGTCCATCGGCCAGGGCGTCACGGCAACCGGCCTCCACCGCCCGGACGTACTCCCGTGGCACCCGGCCGCCGACGACGGCCGAGCGGAACACCGCGCCGTCGGCGGCGTCCAGCGGATCCACGTCGAGGACGACGTGGGCGAACTGGCCCGCCCCTCCGTCCTGCTTGACGTGCCGGTACAGAAACCCGGAGACCCCGCGAGCGACCGTCTCCCGGTGGGCCACCTGCGGCCGGCCGATGCCGACGTCCAGCCCGTGGGCGCGGCGGATCTTCTCCGCCGCGACCTCCAGATGCAGCTCGCCCAGCCCGGACAGCACCGTCTGACCGGTCTCGGTGTCGGTGCGGACCACCAGTGAAGGGTCCTCCTCCACCAGCCGGGCCAGCGCCGCCGCCAACCGGTCGATCTCGGTGCTCCTGCGGGCCTCGACCGCCACGGAGACCACCGGATCGGCCACGGCCGGCGGTTCGAGGAGCAGTGGCGCCTCGGGCGCGCACAGGGTGGCGCCGGTGCGGGCCGCCTTCAGCCCGACCACCGCGACGATGTCCCCGGCCACCGCCTGATCCACCTCGGTGTGCCGGTCGGCCTGCACCCGCAGGATCCGGCCGATCCGCTCGGTGCGCCGCGCGCCGGTGTCCAGCACCGCGTCTCCCTTCCGTATCGTTCCCGAATACACCCGCAGGTACGTCAGCCGCCCGGTGGCGGTCGACTGCACCTTGAACACCAGCGCGGCGAACGGCCCCGCCGGGTCGGCGGCGCGCTCCCGCACCGCGCCTTCGTGGGTGCCGCGTACCGCGGGCACGTCCAGCGGCGAGGGCAGGTAGGACACGGCGGCGTCCAGGAGCGGCTCGATTCCGCGGTTGCGGTACGCCGATCCGCACAGCACCACGACGCCCTCACCGGTACGGGTAAGGTCGCGCAGTGCGGCGGCAAGGGTCCGCGCGGAGATCGCCGACTCCGCGCAGAACTCCTCCAGCGCGATCGGGTGCAGCTCGGCCACCGCCTCCTCGAGCAGCCGTCGGCGCCGGTGCGCCTCGTCCCGCAGGGCGTCCGGCACCGGGCCCTCCTCGACCGTGTCGTCGGACCAGACCAACGACCGCATACGCAGCAGATCCACCACTCCGATGAACCCGTCCTCCTGCCCGATCGGCAGGTGGACCACCAGCGGGACCACCCGCAACCGCTCGCGGATCGACGCGACCGCCGCGTCGAGGTCGGCGCCCGCGCGGTCCAGCTTGTTGACGAAGGCGATCCGCGGCACCCCGTACCGGTCGGCCTGCCGCCAGACCGACTCGCTCTGCGGTTCGACTCCCGCGACGCCGTCGAACACCGCGATCGCGCCGTCGAGCACCCGCAGCGAGCGCTCCACCTCGTCGGAGAAGTCGACGTGGCCCGGGGTGTCGATCAGGTTGAGCCGGTGTCCGTCCCAGGAGCAGCTCACCGCCGCGGCGAAGATGGTGATCCCGCGGTCGCGCTCCTGTGCATCGAAGTCGGTGGTGGTCGTCCCGTCGTGTACCTCGCCACGTTTGTAGGTGGCGCCGGTGATGTAGAGGATCCGCTCGGTGATGGTGGTCTTGCCGGCATCGACGTGGGCGAGGATGCCCAGGTTGCGGACGCTGGTCAGGGATTCGGGAAGATGTCGGTGCAGGTTGGTACGCACGGCCTGTGGCCCTTCGGGACGCTTCAAACAGGACAGCGCGATTCCCGGACGAAACCAGGCTGAATGATCAGGTGTTCGTCAGGGACGTCCAGTGCCGGCCGCGCAGCCGACCCCGGGCCGACGAAGACACCAGGATCACCTCATACCGTGACGGGGGGATGACCGAGGCGGTGCTGTGACGCACGTCGGCTCCCCTCACTCGTCAATGCGCCCGCAGCGGGCGCTGTTCGTGGCGAGTGTACTGAATCCGGCGTATGTGAGAAATCGGTTTTTCTTCCCGGGCTGCTCGACGCGCCTCGAAAAGGCGTGTCGCTCCCTGGAACCGGCGGACGGGACAGCATCATGGATATCGCTGTTATTACCGCCGAAGAAGGAAAGCGTAGATGCGAAATCCGGGCAAAGTCATCGTCGCGTTGATGGGCGCCGCCGCCCTCACCATGTCCGCCTCGGTGCCTGCCGCGAGCTCCGTAGTGGAGCGGAACGATTCCTTCTCCATCGGCGTGGCGGCCCAGCACAAGGCCTTCCGCGCTCATTACGGCGCCGAGCCCCTCGACCTCGACCCGGAGTTGACGCGTTACGCCACCAAACGGGCGCAGAGAATGGCCACCGCCGACGGCGCGCTGAGCCGCTCGCATGGCCCTTATGGGGAAAATCTCTTCATGTCATGGCCGAACCAGCCGACGCCTGCCGAGGTCGTCAAGGCCTGGATGGACGGGGCCGCCGCATATGACTACGACAATCCCGGATTCAGCAATGCCACGGGCAATTTCACGCAGGTGGTCTGGAAAGGCAGCAGAAAACTCGGCGTCGGCCTGGCCCGCAGTGCCTCCGATCGCTGGTATGTCGTAGCCGTTTACGACCCGCCGGGAAACTACACCGGCCAGTTTCCCCAGAACGTCGGGCGGTACCAGTAGGTCTATCGGCGAGCCCGGGTGGGCGACAATCGGGGTTGTGCGGTTTCGGATACTCGGTCCCCTGGAAACGTGCCGTACCGACGGGAGCCCGATGGCGACCGGCGGGCCACGGCTGCGTGCGCTGCTCGCCCTCCTGCTCCTGGACGCGGGCCGGATCGTCACCGCCGAACGCCTGATCGACGGCCTGTACGGCGAACAGCCCGGAGCCGTGAACGCCCTGCAGTCCCAGATCTCCCGGTTACGCAGGGGCCTTGGGTCGGACGCGCCCGTGGAGTTCCATCCGGCGGGATACCGGCTGGCTGTCGATCCGGCCGAGGTCGACGCGCTCGTCTTCGAACGGCTGGCCGCCGAAGGCCGCGCGGCGGGGTCCGCCGAGGAGCGGGCCGCCGTGCTCGGCCGGGCGCTCGGGCTGTGGCGCGGGCCGGCGCTGGCGGACGTACGCGACGCGCCGTTCGCGGCGACGCAGGTCACGCGGCTGGAGGAGCTCAGGCTCGACGTCACGGAGGAGCGGATCGAGGCGGAGCTGACCCTGGGGCGGTACCGCGAGCTCGTCCCCGAGCTGCAGGGCCTGGTCGGGGCCCATCCGGTACGGGAGCGGCTACGCGGGCAGCTCATGCGGGCCCTGTACGGAAGCGGGCGCCAGAGTGAGGCGCTGGCCGCGTTCGAGGCGGCCCGGAGCACGCTGGCCGAGGAGCTCGGGGTGGATCCGTCGCCGGAGCTGGCCGCCGTCCATCTGGCCGTACTCCGGGGTGAGCTGCCCGTTTCGCCGGTACCTGCCGAGCCGAGCCTCGCTTCTCGGGGTGCGCCGTCCCAGTTGACCAGCTTCGTGGGCAGGCAGGAGGATCTCGGCGCGATCGCGGACCTGCTCACCGCCGCCCGGCTGGTCACGTTGATCGGCCCCGGGGGCGCGGGTAAGACCCGGCTGGTGATCGAGACGTCCGTACGGCATCCGGGTGAGGTCGCCTTCGTCGAGCTGGGGGAGCTGGCCGAGGGCGGTGACGTGGCGCGGGCCGTACTGGCCGCGCTCGGCCTGCGCGACGGCCTGCTCTCCGCCCAGGAACAGCGCTCTCCCGGCGAGCGGCTCGTCGGGGCCCTCTCGGACCGCCCGATGCTGATCGTGCTCGACAACTGCGAACACCTCATCGAGGCCGCCGCCGCCCTCGCCCATCGGCTGCTCAGCGCCTGTCCCGGCCTGCGTGTCCTCGCCACGAGCCGGGAGGCGCTCGGTGTCACGGGCGAGACGCTGTTCCCCGTCAGCCCGCTGGCGCTGCCGGCCGAGGGCGCCCCGCCGCTGTCCGCGCCCGCCATCCGCCTGTTCGCCGACCGTGCCGCCGCCGTGCGCCCCGGGTTCGCCGTCGATGGGGGTAACGCGGGTGACGTGCTGCGGATCTGCCGCGCGCTCGACGGGCTGCCGCTGGCCATCGAGCTGGCCGCCGCCCGGCTCCGCTCGCTGCCGGTGGCCGAGGTCGCCGCGCGGCTGGACGACGCGTTCGGCCTGCTGTCCCGGGGGAGCCGTACGGCCCAGCCGCGGCACCGGACGTTGCGCGCGCTGGTCGAGTGGAGCTGGGAGCTCCTCGATATACCGGAACAGCGGCTGGCCAGGAGGCTGAGCGTGTTCGCGGGCGGAGCCACGCTGGAGTCGATCGAGGCCGTGTGCGGGGATGCCGACGCCGTGGAGGTGGTGGCGGGGCTGGTCGACAAGTCGCTGGTCGAGGTGGTCGGCGATCGGTATCGGATGCTGCGTACCATTCACGCCTTCTGCGCTGAGCGGCTCGCCGAGGCGGGGGAGACCGAGCGGCTGCGGCGGGCGCACGCCGAGCACTTCCGGGCCTTGATGGGCACGGCCGCGCCGCACCTGCTCCGTGCCGAACAACTCGGCTGGCTCGCCCGCATCGACGCCGAACACGACAACCTGCTCGCCGCCGTCCGCTGGGCCGTACCGGCCGATCCCGAGCTGGGATTGCGGCTGGTCGCGGACCTCATCACGTACTGGTGGCTGCGTGGCCGCCGGGCGGAGGGCGCGGCTCCCGTCCGCGCGCTGCTGGCCGCCGTCGGCACCGAGCCGCCCGCCGAGCTGGCGGGCGAGTACGTCCTCTGCGTCCTCAGCGCCGCCCACGGCGGCGTCTCCGAGCTGCGGCCGCACCTGGCGACGGCCAAACGGCTCATGGCCTCGATGAACCTGGTCGAGCACCGCCCTCAGCTCATCTACTTCTGGGCGACGTTCGCCGGTCCGTCGGACCCGGACTACCGCGACGCCATCGACGAACGCATCCGGACCAGCGCCGATCCCTGGACGGACGGTCTGGGCCACCTCGGTCGCGGCGTGCTCGCGCAGTTGCTGGCGGGTGACGTGGCGACGGGGGAAGGCGAGTTCGAGCTGGCGCTGGCGTGCTTCCGGTCGCTCGGGGAGCGCTGGGGCATGCTGACCACGCTCTCGGAGTTCGCGGAGCTGGTGTGCTGGCGGGGGGACGGCGAGCGGTTCGCGGCGCTGGTGGCGGAGGCGTTGCGGCTGGCGGACGAGCTCGGCGCCGTCGAGGACCGGGCCGACCTGCTCTGCCGGCGCGGGGAGGGCACGATCCTGCTGGGCGACCTGGGCACGGCCCGCGTCGACTACGAGGAGGCGCTGGACCTGGCCCGCCGAACCGGTGCCCTGGAGGTCGCGGGGAAGGCCCGGCAAGGGCTCGCGGAGGTCGCCCGGCTGAGCGGGGACGTGGCGGGGGCGCGGCGCGCGTACGAACAACTGCTGACCGAGCACCGGACCGGTACCGGACGTTCGGACGAGCCCCCGAACCCAGGGCCGGACGGTTCGTTCGGGGCCGACCTCGGCCATGTGCGGGTGTTGATCGCGCTGGGCTGGATCGCCGTGCAGGAGGGTGCGGCGGTGCGGGCGGCGGCGCTGCAGCGGGAGGCGGTGGCCCGGGCGCTCGATCTGCACAGCCGGCCTCTCCTGGCGTCGGCGGTCGAAGGGCTCGCGGGCGTGGCGGGGCTGACGGGGGATCACGAGCGGGCCGCCGTGCTGCTGGGCGCCGCCCGTACCTGGCGGGGCACGGCGCTCACGGGTGATCGTGACGTCGCCCGCGTGTCGGCCCGGGCCCGTGAGCGGCTGGGTGACGCGGCCTACGAGAAGGAGTACGGCCGGGGAGACAGGTTCGACCGCGACGGCCTGCTGGCGATCGTCACCCCGGACGGCCCACCCCGGAGCTCGCGGGCCGACGCTGGCTAGGGTATCTGCGATGAGTGGCGAGCGGGTCATAGGCGGGTACGCGCTGCGGCGCGTGCTCGGACGGGGTGGCATGGGTGAGGTGCACCTGGCCACCACGCCTACCGGTGGCCTGGCCGCGGTCAAGGTGATCCATCCCGAGCTGGCTCGCGATCCCGCGTTCCTGCGGCGGTTCGAACGCGAGGTGGCCGCGGCTCGCCGGGTGGCCAGGTTCTGCACGGCTCCGGTGCTGGACGCCGGGATCGACGGAGATGTCGCCTATCTCGTCACCGAATACGTCAAAGGGCCAGATCTGGCGCAGGCCGTACGGGAGCAGGGGCCGCTGTCCGGCTCCGACCTGGAGGCGCTGGCGGTGGGCATCGCGACCGCGCTCGGCGCCATCCATGGGGCGGGGGTCGTTCACCGGGACCTCAAGCCGTCGAACGTGCTGCTGTCGCCGCTCGGTCCGCGCGTGATCGACTTCGGCATCGCGCAGCTCGTCGACGCCGACAGCCTGGCCAGCCAGGCGATCCTGGGGACACCCGCGTTCATGGCGCCCGAGCAGGTACGCGGAGAGCCGCTCGGACCGGCAGCCGACGTGTACGCGTGGGGCGGGGTGATCGCTTTCGCGGGGACCGGGCGGTTGCCGTTCGGGGGCGGGGCTCCGGCCGAGGTGCTGTACCGGATCGTCAACGAAGGGCCACGGCTGGACGGCCTCGATGCGGGTCTGCGGGATGTGGTGGAGCGGGCGATGGCCAAGGAGCCGCGCCTTCGTCCCACGGCTCAGCAACTGCTGGCGTCCCTGATGGGAGGCACGCATCTCACCCCGGCCACAGCCACTCAGGTCGTGGAACGCACCTGGACCGGGCCTCGTGGCTTGGCGGGACCGGTTGACGGCGCGTCCGTGCGAAGTGCTTCCGTCCGGGGGCCGCTAGATGTGAGCGGAACCGCCCGGATCACTCCTGGTGCGAGCGCGCCCGTCCAGGGGCCGCTGGCTGTGAGCGGAACCGCTCGGATCGCTCCTGATGCGAGTGTGTCCGGCCAGATCGCGCCAAGCGCGAGCGGTGATGTCCGGGATGCGGCTGTACCGAGCGCACATGGCCGGAATGCGCTGTCGGACAAAGGATTCCCCCGTGGTGGGGTGACGCGGCGTCGGTGGCCGTGGGTGGCAGGGGCGGTCGCTGTTCTGGCCGTTGTGGTGGTGGGAGTCGTGGTGGCGCCTTGGGTGTGGGAGGGGCGGCCGTACACGGCGGGGTTCGGCGACTCCTGGGCTACCGGGGCGTCCGACGGCGGGGACGCGCGGGTCGCCGGGAGTGACTACGTGCTGACCGCCAAGCCGGGCTGGCGCCTGTGGAAGTCGGCGCCCGCTCGGGAGCCGGACGGCGGCGTGGTGGTGAGCGCGAAGGCGCGGCGCGAACAGGGGTCCGGCGAGTACGGCGTGTGGTGCCACGGTTCGGCGAGCTCGGGGGACCGCTACGAGTTCGGGGTGAGCGGCTCGGGGCAGGTCACGATCGTCAAGCGCCGTACCGGGCAGAAGGGTACGCCGCTGTACGGTCCGGCGGCGGTCAAGGGGGCGACCGGGAGCAACCGGATCGTCGCCGAGTGCGCCGACGCCGAGGCCGGCGGCAAGGTGGGGCTGCGGATGTGGGTGAACGAGAGGCTCGTTGCCGAGGTGTCCGATGCGAGCGATCCGCTCGGGTCCGGTGAGGCCGGCGTTTATGCGGCGCCGGACGCCAAGGAGGCGCTGCGCGTACGCTTCGAGTCGTTCGCCATCGACCGCACGAAGGACTAAGCCCCTTAAATGCCGAAATTTCCGGCGCTGCCCGACGAGGAGGGACGCAGTCCTGTGCGGTTCCGGGTGCTGGGGCCGTTGCGGGTCGAGAGCAGGCCGCAGCCTGGGGCTCTGTCTGGGCCACAGCCGGGGGCTTTGTTTGGGCCGCCGTCTGGGGCGCCGTCTCGGCCGCGGCCGGGGCCGGAACCGCAGTTACAGCCGGGGCCGGCGAAGCATCGGGCGGTGCTGGCCGCGCTGCTGGTCTCCGCCGGGCGGGTGGTGCAGATCGAGCGGCTGATGGCCGTGGTGTGGGACGACCGGCCGCCGGCCTCCGCGGAGTCGGTGCTCAGGGTGTACATCAGCGCCCTGCGCAAGCTCGTCGACGGCATCAGGACCGTACCCAGTGGCTACCTGATCGACGTCGAGCCGGATGAGGTCGACTGCCACCGGTTCGAGCGGCTCGTCGGCGAGGCCCGGCGGGCCAGGGAGGCGGGCCGGGCGGAGGTGGCCGTCGAGGGGTTCCGGGCGGCGCTGGCGCTGTGGCGAGGGGACGCCATGGCCGATATCGAGTCCTCTTACCTGCGCAGGACGCGGGCCGTACCCCTGGAAGAGCTCCGCCTGACCGCGCTCGAAGAGCGCGTGGAGCTGGACCTGCTGCTGGGCAGGGGCGGTGAGGTGGTCGGCGAGTTGCGGGCACTCGTCGGGGCGTATCCGCTGCGCGAGCGGGCGTGGGCCCTGCTGCTGGACGCGCTGCGCCAGGCCGGGCGGCGAGCGGAGGCGCTGGCGGCCTACCAGGAGGCCCGGCGGGTGCTGGTGGATGAGCTCGGGTTGGAGCCTGGGGCCGAGCTGGTCGAGGCACATCGGCGGGTGCTGTCGAGCGAGACGTCCTCAAACGAGGGACCGCCGCCGATAAGGTCGGCAGGCGATGGACCACCACATGCGCTGATAAATGAGGCGCCGCCGGATATTTCGGATTTCACGGGGCGAGCGGCCGTCCTCGACTGGATCGCCGCCGGGACGCCCGGACAGGGGAGCGCCCCTGTGCACCTGGTCGTCCACGGGCCGCCGGGATGTGGCAAGTCCGCCGTGGCCGTACGCGCCGCCACCATGATCGCCCTCCCCGGCGGCCGCCTCTACGCCTCGCTGCGCGACCGCCAGCCCGGCGCCGTGCTCGAAGACCTGCTCCGATCCCTGGGCTGCCCTGACGGCGCTGTGCCCGCCGCATTGGACGAGCGTGTACGCCTTTATCGCGGTATGACGGCCCCCCGCAGCCTCCTCGTCGTGCTCGACGACGCCACGGACGAGGCCCAGGTACGCCCGCTGCTCCCCACCGGACCGGGCAGCCTGACGCTGGTGACCAGCCGTTCCCCGCTCGCGGGGTTGGAGGCGGCCAGGGCGTACGAGCTGGGCGTCTTCGAACCCGGCGAGGCCGTGGCCATGCTCGCCGAGGTGGTGGGCCGTGAACGGGTCGACGCCGAGCCGGAGGCCGCCGCGCGCATCGTGCGACTCTGTGGTGGTCTGCCCCTGGCCCTGCGCATCGCCGGATCCCGCCTGGCGAGGAAACCGGGCTGGACCCTTGAACACCTGGCCGGACGGCTGGGTGACGAACGGCGACGACTGGACGAGTTGAGCGCGGGCGACCTGGCCGTCCGTGGCAGCCTGGCGCTCGGTTACCAGGGGCTGGCCGACTCAGAGCGGCGGCTGCTGCGCAGGCTGGGTGCGCTGTCCGCGCCCGACTTCGCGTCGTGGGCGCTGGGCGCCGATCTGGAGCCGCTGGCCGAGGCGGGCCTGCTCCAGTCACGCGGCCTGGACGAGGCGGGCGGCGAGCGGTACGGCTGGCACGACCTGACCCGGCTGTACGCCGCCGAACGCCTGGCCGCCGAGGACGGAGGCCCGGCAGCGGTGCTGGCCGAGCTCGCGGGCGAGATCCTCGACCGGACCAGGCAGGCGAGGACGGCCCTGCTCCCCGCCGAACCCGGCTCAGGCCGCACCGTGGCCCACACTGCGGAACACGTGCTGGAGCCCGGTTCGGGCCGGGCGGGAGAGCCGAGCCTCGGATGGGCGGGAGGGCCGAGCCTGGGGTGGGCGGGTGACTCAGGGCTGGTGCGGACCGGTGGGTGGGGGTTGGAGACCGGGCGGTTGCGGGCGGATGCTCAGTGGCTGAGTGCCGAGCGACGGTTCCTCGTGGCGACCGTAGGAGACTTCCACCGGGCCGGACTGCACGAGGCGGCCTGGCGGCTGGCCTTCTATCTGACTCCGTTGTTCGAGCTGGGCGCGCATCACGACGACTGGCACGTCACCGCTGCCACCGGCCTCGACTCGGCGCGGGCGGCGGGGCATCGGGAGGGTGAGGCGCTGCTGTTGCGTGGTCTGGCCGACCTCCATCGGGCGGAAGGCCGTCCTGAGTCCGCCGCGGCCGCACTCAGAGCCGCGCAGCCGCTGGTCGAGGGGCTGGAGCTGGCCCGGATCACGCTGCGGCTCGGTCTGGTCGAGCGGCGGCCGGCCGAGGCGGAACGCGCGCTGGCCAGGTGCCTGCGGGTGTTCGAGGAGGCCGGGGACCGGCGTGGCACGGCCGACGCGCTCCGGGCGCTGGGCGTCGTACGCGGGGATCCGGGGCTGGTGGAACGGAGTCTGAACGCGTACGGAGAGCTGGGTGACCCGCGCGGCGAGGCGGAAGCCCTGCTCGACCTGGCCAGGCTGCACCTCGACGCCCACCGATACGCCCGGGCGCGCGACTGCGCCGAGCGGCGGATAAGGATCAACCGGCGTCTCGGTGACCGGCTGCCGGAGGCGGCCGGTCTGCTCGTGCTGGCCGAGGTCGCCGGCGCCGAGGGCGATCCGGAGGGGGCGGCCAGGCTGGCCGGGGAGGCCGAGGCGACGTTCACGGCTCACAGCGACCGGAGAAACGCCGCAAAAGCCCTGATTATCCGGATAAAAGCACTCCTCGACCTTGATGAGATCGATGCTGCTGTTGATGGTCTTGCGCGTGTTATGGGAGAGTCTGACAGCTTCGGTGAGCCCCGGAGCGCCGAGGTCGAGCTTCTGTCGCAAGAGCTGCACAGACGCCGCGGCCTGCGGATTTAGGCACGCCCTGCGGGTTGAGCGGTCTGCGGGTTAAGCGGTCTGCGAGGTCCGTGGCCTGCGGATTTAGTCGCAGTCCGCAGGACTATGCGGATCCTGAAGGTCGCCCGGCTACCGTCGCCCCACGAGTTACACCCCTACCGGCAAAGGTGATCAGAACATGCGGAAGACGATCGCGCTGGCCGTCGCGGCCGTCGCGCTGACCGGCTGCGGGATGCTCCCTGCCCAGCAGGGCGGCAGCGGCGAGGAGCAGACGGGCCAGACCAGCGAGACCGCGCCACCCGTGCGGCCCACCGAACCCAAAGCATCCCCCGAACAGCAGCAGACCGCGCCCTCGCAGGAGACCAAGGCGATCGCGAGCCGGGAGACCAAGGTCGGGTCGGGCGGCCAGTACGGCAAGGCCCGCGTCGACATCACCGCGCTCAAGCGGCAGGGCAGGACGATCAGCCTCAACTGGACCGTCACCGCCACCGACGGCAAGGTCAACCTGCACAACGGCATGGGCAGCGGCACGCTCGACTACACGGTGTCGGCCGTCTCCCTGATCGACCCGGTCAACGCCAAGCGCTACCGCGTCGCCCGCAACGGCACGGGCGAGGACGCCAAGTGCGTCTGCTCGGGCACGCAGGGGCAGTTCCTGCAGTCCGGTGACGCCACCACGCTCTACGCGGTCTTCGCCGCCCCGCCCCCGGACGTCACGAAGATCAATGTCGAGATGCCGATGATGGGCGTGTTCACCGATGTTCCGATCTCTTAGCGTCGCGCTGGCCCTCGTCCTGTCCCCGACCCCCGCTCCGCCCGCCAACGCCACCGGCCCGGTGGAAGACCTGGTGCTCCCCGTCGAGGACATCATCGGCGAGGTCGAGTCGCTCGACGGCACCGAGAGCGAGACCAAGCTCGGCAAGCAGGTCACGGTCGCGCTCACCAGTGATGTGCTGTTCGCGGTCGACAAGTGGGTGCTGACCGCCGAGGCGAGGAAGCGTCTCCAGGAGGTGGCGCGCAAGATCGACGCGGAGGGCGCCGGGGGCGTCGTGAAGGTCGAGGGGCACACCGACGACCAGGGCACCGACGCCTACAACGTCACGCTGTCACAGCGCCGGGCGCAGGCCGTGCAGCGGGCCGTGCGCGGCCTGCTGACCGGCGGCGACGCGGATCTTCAGGCGAAGGGGTACGGCGAGAGCCGCCCGAAGGTGCCCAACATCGTCGACGGCAAGCCCGTCGCCGCGAACCGGGCGAAGAACCGCCGGGTGGAGCTGGTCTTCAACGTCAAGCAGTGAGCCCGGCCAGCCCGTCGCCCATCGGAGTGCGGCTGTAGAGCACCGACCGGCCGCTGCGCGTACGCGAGACCAGGCCCGCCCTGCGCAGCACGGCCAGATGGCCGCCCACGCCCCCGAGCGTCATCGAGAGCTGGGCGACGAGCTGGCTGGTGCTGGCCGGGCTGTCGAGCGCGGCCAGTACGGCCGCCCGGCCCCGCCCGAGCAGCGCGACCAGGCCGTCGGCGGCGGGCGAGCCCCGCTCCCAGAGCGCGGCGACCCCGTGCGCGGGATAGGTGAGGCCGTACGCGCGCGGCGGATCGAGGTAGACGTACGTGGCGCCGAACGCGTTCGGCATCAGCACCACGCCCACGCCACCGAGCCGGTGTGAGGCCCCGCCGACCTTGCCGAGCAGGATGCGCTCCTCCTCCAACACCATGTCGATGTCCAGACGGCCGAACACCTCCGCCCAGCCGTACACCGAGAGCCGGCCAGCCCGCCGCACGATGTCGCGCTCCAGCAGGGCGCGCAGCCGGGGCCAGTCAGGGGCGAGCAGCTCGGTCCAGAACGCTTCGAGCGCGTCGGCGACCCGCACGGGGGCGTCGGGAACGTCGAGCGCCGCATCGACCGGCCGGCCCCGATGGCTGAGCCGCAGGTCGGCGGCGACCCGGCCGGCGGGCGTACGCCGGACGGCGGCCAGCTCCCGCTCGAAGGTGACGTCCACGCCCTCGGGCGGCACACAGTAGAAGTCGGGCGCGTAGTCGGTCACCCGGTGCAGCCGGATCAGGGCCCGCAGCACCGGGCTGCCCGCCAGCAGCCGCTCGTACCGGTCGCGCACGCGGGCCGTCCAGATGGGCAGGCCGGGCGGTACGTTCTGGCCGCTCAGCACGTTGAGCGCGCCGACGACCTGGCTCATCGGCGACAGGCCGAACCTGACCTTCGCCAGATCCTCGGGCGTGCACTCGAGATGAGCCATCCGTTTCGCCTCCCGACGAAAGAGCCTCCCGGCGAAAGAGACGAAAGAACGGTCATCCTAGCGAGCGTCAATCGCCCGGCAGCACGCCCAGGGTGACGGTGATCGTCTTGGTCGAGCCGTCCTCCTTGACGACCTCCACCTTGGCCTGCTGCCCCGGCTTGAGCGCGGACAGCGATTCGGCGAGTGAGGGCAGCGTCGGCGTGTCCTTGCCGTTGATGGAGATGATCACGTCACCGGGCCGGATCCCGGCCTTCTCGGCCGCGCTGCCCTTGTCGACCTTGGCCACGGCGACCCCGGTCGGCCGGCCGTTGTCGCCGATGACCGTGCTGCCCCTGATGCCGAGGGCGGCCCGGTGGCTGTTGGTGACCTTGCCGTTGCGGACGATCTGCGCGGCGATGTCCGTCGCGGTGTTGCTCGGGATCGCGAACCCGATGCCCGGCGCGGCCCCGCCGCCGAGGTCCGGGTCCGTCGCCGCGAGCGTCGGGATGCCGATGACCTGCCCGGACAGGTCGACGAGGCCGCCGCCGCTGTTGCCGGGGTTGATCGCCGCCGACGTCTGGATCGCGCCGCTGATCGTCGCGCCGGGCGAGCCGGGGTCCTGTGGCTCGCTCACGGTACGGCCCAGCGCCGAGATGATGCCGTCGGTGACGCTGCCCGACAGCCCCAGCGGGTTGCCCATGGCGAGGACGAACTGGCCGACCCGGAGCTTCGACGAGTCGCCGAACTTGGCCGGGGTCAGCCCCTTCGGGTCGTCCACCTTGATGATCGCCAGGTCGCCGCCGGAGAAGCTCTTGACGATCCGGGCCTTGCGCGAAGTGCTGCCGGTGGCCAGCGTCACGTCCATCCGGGTGGCGTGCCCCACGACGTGCGCGTTGGTGAGGATGTGGCCCGCCGAGTCGTACACGACGCCCGAGCCGAGCCCCGCCTTGGTGGTGATCTGCACGATCGACGGCATCACCTGCTGGATGACGCGCTCGTAGGCCTGCTCCAGCGACTGCGCGGACATCTGAGAGGGAGGCGCGGCGGTGGGCGTCGCCGACGAGGGCGTGGTAGTGGCGGTGGGCGCCTGGGCCGAGCATGCGACCAGCAGCATGGCGGCGGCGATCGCCACGGCGACCTTGCTCATGCAGAGGTAGTGCCCCGCTCGGTGAGGCTCATGCAGAGGTGGTGCCCCGCTCGCGGAGGTGGTGCCCCGCTCGGCGAGAAAGACGGGCAGGACTCAGCGGGAAAGCTGGGAAAGATACGTCTCGCGGACGTTACGCCTGCTCAGCTTGCCCGTGGGCGTACGCGGCAGCGTGTCGCGGAACTCGATGACCCGCGGGTGCTTGAGCTTGGCGAGCCGCGGCGCGCAGTGCCGCATCAGCTCGGCGGTGAGCCCGCCGGTCTCGGCCCCCGCGGTGGGCTGGACGAGCGCGACGACCCGCTGGCCCCACTCGGGGTCGGGCACGCCGATCACCGCGACGTCGGCCACGGAGGGGTGTTCGAGGAGTACCGCCTCGATCTCGGCGGGATAGATGTTGACGCCGCCCGAGATGATCAGGTCGGTCCTGCGGTCGAGGAGGAACAGGTAGCCCTCGTCGTCCAGATAGCCGATGTCACCGGGCGTGTAGGCGCGCCCGCGCATGGCGGCCGCCGTCTTGCCGGGGTCGCCGTGGTACTCGAAGCGGCTGACGCCGCCGATGTAGACCAGCCCCGGTTCGCCGGGCGCGACCTCCTCGCCGCCGTCGCCGACGATCGTGAACGTCTTGCCGTCGAGCGCCCGGCCGACCGTGCCCGGCCGGGCCAGCCACTCCTCCGACGACACCATGGTGGCCACGGCCGCCTCGGTGGAGCCGTAGTACTCCCACAGCACGGGTCCGAGCCAGTCGATCATGGCCTGCTTGGTCGCGGGCGGGCACGGCGCCGCGCCGTGGTAGAGATGCGTGAGCGATGACAGGTCGTACGTCTCCCGATCCGGTACGGCCAGCAGCCGGTGGAACATCGTGGGCACCATGAACGCGTTCGTCACCCGATACCGCTCGACCAGCCGCAGGGTCTCGGCCGCGTCGAACCGCTCCGGCGCCACGATCGAGTGCCCGAACTGCAGCGCCATCATCGCCTGCCCGTACGGCGCCGAATGGTAGAGCTGCGAGCACACCAGGTGCACACCCCCGACCGGCAGCCCGAAATGCGTCCAGCTCTTGCGCATGAGGATCGGGTACAGCTCCTCGGGCGTCAGATCGAGCAGCCGCCTGCGCACGCCCTTCGGCCGCCCCGTGGTGCCGGAGGTGTAGAGCATCATCGACCCGGCCCGCCGGTGCTCCGGCGCGCTGTCCGGCTGACCGGCCACGAGCTCGCCGACGGTGAGCGCGGCAGGGGAGACCACCGCCTTCGCGCCGCAGTCGGCCACGATGTAGGCGATCTCCTCATCGGTGAAGTGCCAGTTGACCGGTACGAGGTGGGCGCCGATCTGGTACGTCGCGAGCATCATGGTCAGGGCGTCGAGCCCGTTCCTGAGCACGGTCACCACCGAGTCGCCCCGCGCCACCCCGCGTGCGGTCAGACCGTGGGACGCCTGGTTGGCGCGGGCGAGCAGCTCGCCGTACGTCGCGCCGTCCGGGCCCAGCAGGGCGGGACGTCCGGCGTCGGCGGCGGCGATCTCGTAGAAACCCCTCATGCCCGTGACCATACAGAACTAGATTCTGCACGGGGAATAGCGGAATTATCCCGCTGCTTCGTGACGTAACCTGAAAGCCATGGCGGACGTCGGTGACCAGATACCATCCTCGGACTCTCCCACCACCCCGTTCAGGAAGATCGTTCTGCCGACGGACGAGACGGTCATGGTCTCCCGGCCGCCGGAGCCGCTTCCCCCGCTCCCACCTCTGCCTCCACCGCCCCCGCCGCTCAAGGGCGGGCTGTTCGCCCGGATAGGCGACGTCCCGATCAAGGTCGTCTACCTGATCGGCGCCATCATCGCGACCGTGCTGGCCGTCATGCTGGTGTTCGTGATCTTCTCCGGCGACGTGCCGAAGGACGCGCAGCTGGCCCCGCGGCAGGTCGCCCCGATCTCGCCGGTGCCGGGGGCCTCCGCCTCGCCCAAGCCGTCGGCGACCGCGGTTCCGGTGGTGCCGAAGAACCTCGTCTACCCCCAGCAGCCCGGTGTGGCGACCGTCACGATCGGCACGATCTCCGACCTGGCGACCGGGATCAGCTACCCGCGCCTGGGGCTGCCGTGGACGGCCAAGTCGTTCGCGCCGTTCGCCATCGCCCAGCGCGTCGGCAAGGTGGCCGTCCCGCACACGGTGATCGCCTCGGCGATGCTCCCCGGCGCCACCCCGAAGACCAAGCCGGCCAAGACCGCCGACTACCGCGAGCTCGCCGTCAGGGCCGTCAACTGGTCGCTGCGCACGCAGTATCCGGCCGGTGCCACACTCACCTGGACCGGATCGCAGAAGGTGCCGGTGGGCAAGGGCTGGATGCTCGGCTACAAGGTCACCTACACGGTCTCCGGCAAGCAGAAGACGTCGCAGGCCATCATGTCGATCCACGAGGTGGGGAAGACCAAGCCGGCGATGCTGCTCGCATCGATCCCCCAGAGCGGCAAGTCGCACTACCGTGACCTGAACACGATCGTGCTGGGCGTACGGACCCTCTAAGTCAGAAGCATGCTCTAGAATATGGTTCTGGCATGTACCGGGCCTGGCTGGAGGATGTGCGATGGCGATCGGGTTGAGCGAGGAACACGAGGCGCTCCGCGAGTCGGTGAGCGGCTGGGCAGAGCGGAACATCCCCGCCGAGCTGCTGCGATCCGGCACGGATGAGCGTCCCGGCTTCTGGCCGGGGCTCGCCGAGCAGGGGCTGCTCGGCCTGCACCTGCCCGAGGAGGCCGGCGGCTCCGGTTACGGGCTGCTGGAGACCGCGGTCGCCGTCGAGGCGCTGGCCGAGCGGATGGCGCCGGGGCCGTACGTGCCGACCGTGCTCGCCAGCGCGGTCATCCACGCCTCCAAGCGGCACGACCTGCTGCCCGCGCTCGCCGACGGCACCTCGACCGGCGCGGTCGCGCTGCGTGGCTCGCTCAGCGGCACCCGCGACGACGACGGCGCCCTGGTGGTCTCCGGTACGGCCGAGCCGGTCCTGGGCGGCTCGCTGGCCGACGTGCTCGTGCTGCCGGTGTCCACCCCGGAGGGCGAGGAGTGGATCGCGCTCGACGCCTCCGCCGCGACCGTCACCGCGCTCAAGTCGCTCGACCTGACCAGGCCGGTGGCGAAGGTGGAGCTGGACGCGGTGGCCGTGCCCGCCGAGCGGGTCCTGGACGGGGTCGAGGGCCCCGACGTGCTCGACCTGGCCGCTGTCCTGCTCGGCGCGGAGGCCGCGGGGCTGGCCTCCTGGTGCGTCACCGCCGCGTCAGACTACGCCAAGGTACGGGTGCAGTTCGGGCGGCCGATCGGCCAGTTCCAGGGCATCAAGCACAAGCTGTCGCGCATGCTGGTCGCGCTGGAGCAGGCCCGCGCCACGGTCTGGGACGCCACCCGCGCCAGTGGGCGCGAGCTGGAGTACGCCGCCGCGATCGCCGCGGTGATGGCCCCCGACGCGGCCGTACAGTGTGCCAAGGACGCGATCCAGACCTTCGGCGGCATCGGCTACACCTACGAGCACGACGTGCACCTCTACTACCGCCGCGCGCTCACGCTCCGCGCGGTGCTCGGCTCGTCGGCCGAGTGGGCGGCCACCGTCACCGCGCTCGCCCTTCAGGGCGTCACCCGCGAGATGGAGATCGACCTCCCCGAGGACGCCGAAGAGCTGCGCGAGTCGATCCGCGCCGAGGTCGCGTCGCTGAAGGAGCTGGAGGGCAAGGAGCAGAAGCGGGCGCTGGCCGCGCGCGGCCTGGTCATGCCGCACCTGCCGAAGCCGTGGGGCCGCGGCGCCAAGCCGCTGGAGCAGGTGCTGATCGCGCAGGAGCTCAGGGCCGCGCGGGTGAAGCTGCCCGCGATGATCATCGGTGCCTGGGTGGTGCCGTCCATCGTCTCGTACGGTACGCCCGAGCAGCAGGAACGCTTCCTGCCCAAGACGCTCAGCGGCGAGATGATCTGGTGCCAGCTCTTCTCCGAGCCCGGCGCCGGATCCGACCTGGCCTCGCTGCAGATGAAGGCGGACAAGGTCGAGGGCGGCTGGAAGCTCAACGGCCAGAAGGTCTGGACCTCGGTCGCGCACGTCGCCGAGTGGGGCATCTGCATCGCCCGCAACTCCTCCGAGGGCTCCAAGCACGAGGGCATCACCTACTTCCTGGTCGACATGAAGGCGCCGGGGGTCACGGTCCGGCCGCTGACCGAGATGACCGGCGAGAACCTGTTCAACGAGGTCTTCCTGGACGACGTGTTCGTGCCCGACGAGCTGGTCGTGGGCGAGGTCGGACAGGGCTGGAAGGTCGCCCGCAACACGCTGTCGAACGAGCGGGTCTCGCTCTCGTCCGGTTCGGGCGGCACGGGCGCGTCCGTGCCGGACCTGCTCGGGCTGGTGGGGCGGCTCGGCCGGGAGCTGTCCCCGGTCGAGGCGTACCAGGTCGCGCAGGTGATCTGCGAGGGGCACTCCATCAACGCGCTGTCGCTGCGGGTGACGCTCAAGCAGTTGGCGGGGGGCGAGCCCGGCGCGGACGCCTCGGTACGCAAGCTGCTGTCCACCGCGCACGCCCAGCACGTCTCGGAGTCCGCGGTGGAGCTGCTGGGGGCCGCCGCCGTGGTGGCCGCCGACATGAAGCTCGGCGACGCCGGCTACTGGAACCGGGCGGTGCTCGCCACCCGGGCGATGACCATCTACGGCGGCACCACCGAGGTGCAGCTGAACATCATCGGGGAGCGCATGCTCGGCCTGCCCAGGGACCCTGAGCCGGGCAAATGACGGCGGGGGCCGGGCTCGGGAAGCAGCCCGGCCCTCCACGGGCATCGGCCCGCTCGCTACGGGCATCGGGGCCGCGGCGCGGGCGAGCGCGGGCGGGCGCGGGTCTCAGGAGGGGCTGACCGGCTGGAGCGGGCTCGGCGTGCCGTCGCTCCACGGCCTCGGGATGCCGATCTTGATCTCCCCGAGGCAGGCGGCCGGGCCGTTCACCGTACGGATGACGAGCTCGGTCCCGCCGCCGTTGATCGCGGCGAACGTCCAGCCGAATCCCTTCTCCGCCGGCACGTCGGCCTGTGCGGTGCCGAGCCGTACCGACAACCGGGTGGCGGCCTGGTTGAGGTAGCCGACCTGGACCGTCCACTCGCCCTCGGGCAGCCGCACCGGCAGCGGGAAGCGGACCTCGCGCGCGCCGACCGGCGTGCAGCCGTCGGCCCGCGCGGGGACCGTCAGGCCGTCGATGCTCACCGGGCGCAGCCGGCCCTGCTGGTCGAAGATCAGCGGGTTGCGTATCGGGCCGCTGAGCCGCCTGGTCCAGGTCACCGGGTGCGACGCGATCGGCCCGAGCACCTTCGAGGCCAGCGCGTAGTCGTAGAAGAAGAGCGGATAGACGACCTTGGCGGGCACGTGCGTGTCGAGCACGACCGCGTTGTCCGGGACGCGCTTGAGCGCCAGCCGGCCGGTCTCGACGTAGCTCTTGACGTTGGCGCCGAGCGGCAGGCGGGTGTACGCGGTGACCGACCAGACCGAGCCGAGCGCGAACGCGGCGGTCAGCGGCAGCCAGGCGAACCTGAGCCGCGGCCAAACCCGCAGCCAGGGGCGTTCCTCACCGGTGAGCGGGATGAACGCCAGCCCGATGGCGATCGCCACGACCATGGCCGTGGAGGAGACGTAGCGTAGTTCGGCGCCGCTCAGGTCCGGGCCGAGCTGCTGGATCCGGCCGATCATGACGGGCACCACGTCTGCGAGCGTGAAGTAGCTGAGCAGCACCAGCCACGCCAGCCAGGCCCGCCGCCTGAAGAGCACGGAGACCGCCAGCACGACCACCGCGACGCCGAGCCCCGCCCAGACCGCCGCGGGCGGCGTCGCCGCGGTCGCGTAGTCCTCCCCGATCGGCAGCCACTGCCAGGGCCCGCCCAGAGACGTCGGCACCAGCGAGCTGGACAGCAGCGTCCAGGCGAATCGCGCCGCCAGCCCCGCGTCGGGCAGGGTGGGCTGGATCGTGTCGTTGGTGAGCTGCACGGAGGTGAGGAGCTGGCGGAAGAACACGCCCGCGTAGACGGCGAGCACCCCCGCGTAGAGCAGCCAGGCCCGCCATCGCCCCCGCCACCCGAGCCAGCCCACGCTCAGCGCGAGGGCCAGCAGCAGGATGAACGGCGCCTTGACGAAGAACGCCATCCCGAACACCGTCCAGCCCGCGGCGGCCACCGCGTGCCTGAACCGGCCCGTCCTGGTGTAGAGGACGTGCGAGCAGAGCGCCATCGGCAGCGCGATCTGGAACGGCAACGTCTCGATCACCACCGCCCACCACGACAGCGACGAGATCGTCATCGGGGTCAGCAGGTAGAACGCGAGCGGCACCAGGATGGCCGGGCGCGCCCCGAACAGCAGCCGCAGCAGCCGAAGCAGGGCCAGGCTCGCCGCGCCCAGCAGGCTGATCGTCACGACATGCGCGAGAACGTCGTTGTAGACGCCCAACCGGCCCATCGCCCACTGGATCGCGAACGGGCCGGGCACCAGGTGGCCGTAGTCGACCCGCATGAGGTAGTCCCACGTCAGGTCGTGCTCCAGGCCGCGGGCGATGAAGGTGAAGTCGTCCTGGCGGAAGTACGTACGCCGGACCAGGCCGAACTTCCACACGAGCTGCACGACGATCATCACCAGGGCGGCGGCCACCACGGCGTCGCCGCCACGCAGCCACTGACGGGCCCCCACCGTCGTCTCGCTCGTCGCCACCCCGCCCCCTCCAGCCGGAAGCGTAGTCATGGGGTGATTTATGGGGAATAGCCGTTGTGTGGTTGTGATGTCATAGCGGGATGCCGAACACGACCCGAGCAGGACCGCTGTCGGCCGTGCTCGGTCTCGCCCTCGGCTGCCTCGCCCTCGGACCCGCTCTGGGCTGGGGTTTCGTCCTCGTGCAGGACATGGTCTTCGTGCCGGACCCGGCTTTCTCGCGTTTCACGTTCGGGCTCGCCGGCGGGGCGCCGCGGGTGGTGCCCAGTGACGCTGTGGTCACCGCGCTGGCCTCCGTGCTCCCGGCCGAGCTGGTGCAGAAGGCGATCCTGCTGGGCATCTTCGTGCTGGGCTGCTCGGGCGCCGCGCTGCTCGTGCCCGCGGGCTTCCTCGGGGCCCGGCTGGTGGCCGGGGCGTACTACGTGTGGAACCCGTACGTGGCGGAGCGGCTGCTGATGGGGCAGTGGGCGCTGCTGCTGGGGTACGCGGGCCTGCCGTGGGTGGTGCGCGCGGTCCGCGCGGGGCGCGGGCTGCTGCCCGCCGTGCTGCCCGCCGCCGTCGGTGGCTTCGCCGCCATGACCGTCACGGCCCTCACGGCGCTGCCCGTCGCGGGCCGGCGGGTCCGGGTGGGAGCGGTGCTGCTGGCCGTCAGCCTGCCGTGGCTGCTGCTCGCGGTCCTGCGGCCGGGCGGGCTGAGCGGGGATCCGGTGGGCGTGGACGCGTTCGCGGCCAGGGCGGACGGACCGTTCGGTGCGGTGGGCAGCCTGCTGTCGCTGGGCGGGATCTGGAACGCCGGCGCCGTTCCGGCCGGGTACGAGACGGCGGTGGGCTCGGTGGCGCGGCTGGCGCTGGCCGTGGCGGGGATCGTGGGATTCGTCCTGATGAAGGACCGGCCGAAGGGGCTGGGGGTGGCGGCGGCCATCGGGTTCGGGATCGCCTGCCTGGGGGTGACCGAGCCGGGGCGCGTGGCGTTCAGGTGGCTTGTGGGGGTGTGGGGCGGGTTCGCGGTGTTCAGGGACGCCCAGCAGTTCGTCGCGCCGCTCGCCCTGCTGGCCGCGCTCGGCCTCGGCGCCCTGACACAGAAGGCCCTGACCGAGAAGACGCCGACCGAGAAGTCCTTGACCGAGAAGGCGTCGGCGCGGAGCCCGCTGCCGGGGAAGGCCGGGCGGTGGGCCGTGCTGATGGTGCTCGTGCCCGTGGCCGTGCTGCCGACCATGGCCTGGGGCGGGGCGGGGGCGCTGCGGGCCGTGAGCTACCCGGAGAGCTGGAGCCAGGCCCGCGAGGTGATCCGGCGGGATCCGCGGCCGGGGGACGTGCTGGTGCTGCCGTTCGAGTCCTACCGGAGGTTCCCGTGGAACGGGGACCGGGCGGTGCTCGACCCGGCGCAGCGCTACTTCGCCGTGCCGGGGCGGAACGTGGTCGCCAACGACTCCGTACGCGTCGGGAACATGGTCGTCGGGGCCGAGGACACGAGGTCCCGCGAGGTAGAACGCGTACTAGAAGCACCCTCGCCAGACCTGGCCGCAGCGGGCTTCCGGTACGTGGTGGTCGACGCGGGCACGCCGGCCGAGCGGCGGCGGTTCGAGAGCTGGCTCAGCGGAGCGAGCCTGCTGGTGGCCATAGATGACCTGAGACTGTACCGACTCGCCGGATAGTTTGTACGGTTTTGATAAGACCAAGTCCGTTGATCAGCGGATTTATTAAGATTTCGTAGAGCTACTTCCGAGTAGCAAGAATTGGTTCTAGGTTTGTGACGCCCGTTCATTTGCCGCTCGAGGAGGAACCCCCCGTGATCAAGATCCTCTTAGCAGCGATCATCGGTGTCGCCGTCGCCGCGCTCGTCGCGACGGTTACCACCGTGTCCTTCACCGGGGCCACCGCGACACCCGTCAACCGGCCGCTCTACAACTACGGCGACCGGTAGTCCGAGCCGTTATGCCGCCCTCCCCCCAAGGGGACGAGAGGACGAGCCGACCACCACTGCTAGAGATCGTCGTTCCCGCCTTCAACGAGGAGCGGCGGCTTCCTGGGGGGCTCCTGCAGCTGTGCGCGAAGCTTGCCCGCATGCCGTTCCCGACCGCCGTCATCGTGGTCGACAACAACAGCACGGACAGCACCGGCGAGATCGTCAGAACCTGGCCGCAGGGGCCGGTTCCGGTCCGGCTCGTCGAGTGTGCGACTCCCGGCAAGGGTGCCGCCGTCCGCGCGGGGTTGCTCGACACCTGCGCGCCCTTCGTGGGCTTCTGCGATGCCGACATGGCCACCGACCTGAAGGCCATCGACGTCGCGTTCGGGCTGCTGCTCTCCGGTGAGCGCGTGGTCGTGGGCTCGCGGGCGCACGCGTTCTCCGACGTGGAGAACCGGCACAGCCGGGTCCGCGAGCTGGGCGCCGTCGGCTTCCGCGCGCTGGCCAGCGTGCTGGTACGCGGGGTGAGCGACACCCAGTGCGGCTTCAAGTTCTTCGACGGCGCGCTCGTCCGCGAGGCCGTCGCCGGGCTGCGTACCTTCGGCTTCGCCTTCGACGTCGAGCTGCTGGCCCGCTGCGTCGCGGTCGGCTCGACCGTGCTGGAGATCCCTGTCGACTGGCGGGACATGCCCGGCTCGCGCTTCTCCCCGGCCAGGCACGGCGCCGGCATCCTGCTGGAGCTGGGCCGGATCTGGCTCAGGCTGCGCGCCGCCCCGCGCTCCGATGTCAGCCCGAGGTGGGAGCAGCCGCTCGACCCCGTCGGATCTCCGTGAACGTCGCCGTCGTCAACTGGCGTGATCCGTGGCACCCGGCCGCCGGTGGCGCGGAGACGTATGCCTGGGAGATGGCCCGCCGCTTCGCGCGCGCCGGCGACGACGTGTGCTTCGTCACGGCGCGGGCGCCGGGTCAGCGCCGGAAGGAGACCATCGAGGGGGTACGGCTGGCCCGCATGGGCGGGCCGTTCACCGTCTATCCCCTGGTGCTGGTCTGGCTGGTGCTCCGCCGTGGTGTGTTCGACGCGGTGCTCGACTGCCAGAACGGCATCCCGTTCTTCACCCCGCTGGTGCTGCCTCGCCGTACCAAGATCATGTGCGTGGTGCACCATGTGCATGACCGGCAGTTCGACGTGCATCTGCCCCGGTGGCTGGCGGTGCTCGGGCGGTTCCTTGAGGGGCCGGTGTCGCGGTGGACGTACCAGGGGCACGAGAGCGTGGCCGTGTCGCCCTCGACCGTGAGCGCCATGCGCGAGCGGCTCGGCTGGATCGGCCCCATCCACATCGTGCCCAACGGCGTGAACGTCGCCACGAGCGGAGACTTCCCCCGGAGCCGGACCCCGCGCCTGGTCTGCGTCGGCAGGCTGGTCGCGCACAAGCGCGTCGACCTGCTGCTGGACGCGGTGAGCCAGCTCAGGAAGCAGTGGCCGGAGCTCACCGTGGACGTGGTCGGCAGAGGCCCGGAGGAGGCGCGGCTGCGCGCCCGGCTCCCGGAGGGCGTCACCATGCACGGCTACCTGCCCGAGGCGGAGAAGGAGCGGCTGATCGCCGCCGCCTGGCTCCAGGTCAACGCCTCACAGGGCGAGGGCTGGGGGCTGTGCGTGCTGGAGGCCGCCGCGCTCGGGGTGCCGACCGTCGCGTTCGACGTGGACGGGCTCAGGGACGCGGTACGGCACGGCGAGACGGGCTGGCTGGTGCCCGAGGGCCTCGGCAGCACCGGCCTGGCCAAGGGCATCGCCGCGGCCCTCGACGAACTAAACGACACCTATAGCGTGAAATGTCGGGAATGGGCGGGGAAGTTTTGCTGGGACCGGAGCGCGGAACGGCTGGCCGCGCTGGTGCATGGACGGACGGCGGGACCCGGCTGGGAGGAGCCGTGATCGAGAGGGTGCGGCACAGGCTCTGGCTGGCGCTGTGCTGTCTGGGCTTCGCCGTGCTGACGTTCACCACCAAGCAGGGCGACATCATCTCCGACACCAAGCTCGACCTGGCGCTCAACCCGCTCGGCTGGCTGGAGCGCGCCGCCCACCTCTGGGACCTCCAGCACTTCGGCCAGTTGCAGAACCAGGTGGCCGGCTACCTGTTCCCGATGGGCCCGTTCTTCGCGCTCGGCGACCTGGCCCACCTGGCGCCCTGGGTGACCCAGCGGCTCTGGCTGACGGTGCTGCTGTGCGTGGCGTTCCTCGGCGTGGAACGGCTGGGCAGGCAGCTCGGCGTCGGCACGCCGGGCACCCGGATCGTCGGCGCGCTGGCGTACGCGCTGGCGCCGCGCACCCTGTCGATAATCGGCGAGATCTCGATCGAGTGGCTGCCCGCAGCGATGCTGCCGTGGATCCTGATCCCGCTGCTCACCGCCACGGAGACGGGCCAGCGGGCCAGGGCGGCGGTCAGATCCGGGCTCGCCGTCGCGCTCTGCGGCGGCGTGAACGCGGTCGCGGTGCTGGCCGTGCTCATCGCCCCGGTGCTCTACATCCTGACCCGGCCGAGCCCGGTGCCCCGCTGGCGGATGCTCGGCTGGTGGAGCGGCGCGGTCGCCGTGGCCACCCTGTTCTGGTGGCTGCCGCTGCTGCTCGTGGGCCGCTACGCGTTCTCCTTCCTGCCCTACACCGAGACGGCCTCGACGACCACGCAGGTCACGTCGCTGACCAACGTGCTGCGAGGCGCCTCCGACTGGGTGCGCTACCTGAGCGTCGGCGGCGTCACCGACCAGCCCGCCGGCTACGCGATCGCCACCTCGGCCGTGCTGGTCGTGATCACCGGCCTGCTGGCCGCGCTCGGCCTGGCCGGCCTGGCCCGGCGCGACCTGCCCGCGAAGGGCTTCCTGCTCGTGGTGTTCGTCGTGGGCGTGGCCGCGCTGGTCGCCGGGCACACGAGCGCGCTGGAGCCGGTCGTCGCCGAGCCCGTGCGGTGGCTGCTGGACGGGCCGCTCGCGCCGCTGCGCAACCTGCGGAAGTTCGATCCGCTGGTCCGGCTGCCGCTCGCGTTCGGGCTGGCGCACCTGCTGGCCGGGGCCCGGCTGCGGCTGCGTTCGGTGGCCCTGGTGGCCCTGGCCGGGCTCGTGCTGCCCGTCTTCAACCAGGGGCTGGGCGCTCCCGGCGACTTCAAGGAGGTGCCGCTCTACTGGCGGCAGGCGGCGTCCTGGGTGAACGAGAACGCCGGAGACGACGGCGTGCTGGTCGTGCCCGGCGCCAAGTTCGGCGAATACCTCTGGGGCCGGCCGATGGACGACCCCATGCAGCCGCTGTTCACCGCCCGCTGGACCACCCGGCAGGTCGCGGCCGCCGGCTCCGTGGGCCTGACCAGGCTGCTCGACGCCATCGACCAGCGGCTCACGGCCGGGTACGGCTCGCCGGGACTGACCGAGGTGCTGCGCAGGATGGGCGTGCGTTACCTGGTCGTCAGGAACGACCTCATGCGGGCGAACCTCCAGGGCGCCTGGCCGTCCAGGATCTACGAGGCGCTGCGCGAGTCGCCGGGCATCACGAAGGTGCGCTCGTTCGGCGGGGAGGTGGGCGACACCGTCACCGACGACGTGATCGAGTCGGTGGACTGGCCGTTCCCCGCGCTGGAGATCTACGAGGTGTCGGGCAGCTCCGACCTGCTCAGCGTGCAGTCGGCGGGTGATGCCGTACAGGTGCGCGGCGGGCCGGACTCCCTGCTCACGATGGGCGATCTCGGCCTGCTCGGCGACGGTCCCGTACTGGTGAACGGCGACGCGGGCAAGCGCGAGACGCCGGCCGTGGTGAGCGACGCGCTGCGGCTGCGCGAGCGGCAGTTCGGTGAGATCCGGTCGAACTGGACGCCCACCCTGACGGCCGACCGGCGCGACGACTTCTCCGGGGTCAAGACGCTCGACCTGCTCGAGGACGGCTGGCTGCGTGACACCGCCACCGCCGAGTACGACGGCATCTCCAGCATCACCGCCTCCTCCTCGGTGGCCGACGCCGACGCGGTGCCCGGCCTCAGCGCCACCGGGCGCAGCCCGTGGGCCGCCATGGACGGCGACTACGAGACCGGCTGGGAGAGCGGCGGCTGGCACCGGCCCCAGGGCGAGTGGCTGCGCGTGGACCTGCCCAGGCGGCGGGTGATCCCCGCCTTCCAGGCGACGTTCACCAACAACGTGCTGCTCGGGCAGTCGGTCAAGCGCGTGGCCGTGGAGACCGAGGGCGGCCGGGTCGAGCAGGACGTCCAGCGGACCAACAGCCCGCAGACGCTGCGCGTCCCGCCCGGCGCGACGAGCTGGCTGCGCGTCCGGATCCTGGCCACGTACAACGCCGACTGGAGCTTCGTGCAGCGGGTGGGCATCACCGAGCTCACGATCCCCGGCATCCTGCCCGGGCGGACGATCCGGCTGCCCGGCGAGGGCGGCGACGCCTTCGTGATGGACCGGGGGCTCGACTCCCGCCCCTGGTGCATGCGGAACCAGAGCCGCTGGATCTGCAACCCGCTGCTGGCCCGGCCGGGCGAAGAAGGCGCCGGATTCGACCGGACTTTTACCGTTAAGCAGGGACAGAAGGCTGCAGTACGCGGCTCCGCTGTCCTGCGGGATTCCAAGCTCGTCGACCGCTTCACCCGGCTGGGCGAAGGACTGACCACGGTGACCGGCTCGTCGCAGGCGAGCAAGGACGCGGTGTCCGCGCCGAGGTCGGCGTTCGACGCCGACGCGGCCACCACCTGGCTCCCGGCCGCCAGTGATCCCGAGCCCACGCTCACGCTCGGCTGGAAGGCCAGGCGCGTGCTCTCGCGGATCCAGATCGCCCGGCCCGGCGGCGACAAGCAGCCGCTCGACGTGGTCCTGACCGGCGACAAGGGCGCCGTGCGCAGCGGCCGGGTGGACGCGAACGGCTACCTGAGCTTCAAGGCACTCGCCACGACCCGGCTCAAGCTGCGCTTCTATGCCGCCGCCAAGCGGCTGGAGGTCACCGAGCTGGTGATCCCCGGCGTCCAGCCGGCCGCCCGGCCGGAGGGCGTGCCGTTCCGGCTGGCCTGCGGACAGGGACCGAGCCTGCAGGTCAACGGCGTGACCGTGGCGACCAACGTGACCGGCACCTTCGCCGACCTGCTGGAACAGCGGCCGGTGAAGTTCACCGGCTGCTCGAGGGCCGCGCTCTCGGCCGGCGACAACCGGGTCAGGGCCGCCGGCTGGGACCCGTTCGCGGTGGAGAACCTGGTGATCGGCTCGCTCCCCGCCGAGCCGCCGGCCGTGGAGGGCGCGGCGGTTCCGGGCTCGTGGACGTCATCGGCGCGCGAGGCGAAGGTGACCGCGCCGAAGGACGCCTTCCTCGTCGTCAACGAGAACTACAACGCGGGCTGGCGCGCCGAGCTCGACGGGAAGGAGCTGCGGCCGGTCCGGATCGACGGCTGGAAGCAGGCGTGGGAGCTGCCCGCCGGCACGTCGGGGACCGTGCGCATGGAGTACCTGCCCGACAGGCCCTACTGGCTCGCGCTCGCCCTGGGACTGGCCGGGATCGCCCTGCTGACGCTGCTCGCCCTGGCGCTGCGCGGACCGCGTCCCGAACACGTCAGAGCGACCGCCGTCGCCGGCGAGTCGCGGCTGTCCCGCTGGCGGGTCCCGTACGTGATCGTGCTGGGGCTGGCCTTCGGCGGCTGGGTGGCGGACTGGCCGGGCATGCTCGCGGTCCTGGCCGCCGTCGTGGCGGTGCTGCTGCTGCGGGTACGGTGGGCGACGGCCGTGCACTGGGGCGCCGGCTGGCTGTTCGGCGGGGCGACGGCGGCGCTGGCGGCGGCCATGGCGCTACGGGACCACGGGGTGGACGTCGGGCCGCTGATGGATCAGGTGCCGCAGCTCGTGGCCTGCGCGGCCATGGGCGTGCTCTTCGGGCAGCTCGTCACGGAGCCGGAGCCACCGGCTGCGGAGCCGGAGCCGACGGCGGCGGAGCAGGTGCTGGCCGACGCCGGGCGAGCCTGAGCGCGGTCTCCTCGACGAGGTGGTAGCTGGCGGCGCTGAGCAGGAGCGAGGCGACGAACGTCAGGATCGCCACCTTCACGAAGTCACCGGTGAACGGCTGGTCTCCGGTGATCTTGTAGTAGAGGGTGATCACCGGCGCGTGCCACAGGAAGAAGCTGTAGGAGATGCGGCCCAGGTAGGCCGTGACCGGGTTGCCCAGCACGCGGTGCCGCAGCGAGTCGTGCCTGGAGGCGAGCGCGAACGGCGCGATCACGAGGACGGCCACCGACGTCTCCAGGATCATCCGCCAGAGCGACTGCGACAGCGTGGGCAGCGTGAGCGTGCGCGGACCGGCCAGCTCGGTGCTCAGCACCGCGTACAGCAGCAGCGCCAGCACCAGGAGCTGCGGCGCCAGCGCGTCGACCACCTTGCTCTGCTTGATCCACACCGACAGCACGGCCATGGCCATGCCGGCGGCGAAGTAGATCAGGTGATGCGGCAGCCAGAGCGCCAGTTGCGGCTGGTCGTAGGCGTGCGAGACGACCACGCTGGTCAGCGAGACCACCGGCAGCACGGCGATGCCCGCGAGCAGCCTGACCGGCCGGTTGCCGCCGCGCGCCCAGCCGTGCAGGGCCCAGGCGAGCACCGGCAGCAGCAGGTAGAACGCCATCTCGATCGGCATCGTCCACATCTGGTAGAGGCCGTCGGGGGCGCGGTTCTGCTCGGTGTAGTTCTGCAGCAGGAACAGCCACTTCGCCCAGCCGGTCCAGTCGAGCGAGCTCCACGCCCACAGGGCCAGCGCCGTGACCAGCCAGTAGGCGGGCAGGACGCGGACCAGCCGGCGCCAGAGATAGCGCCCTGGCTTGGGGCGCGGCGTGTCCTCGATGACCGCGCGGGCCCACGGGCGGTAGAGCAGCAGGCCCGACAGCAGGAAGAAGATGGGCACGGCGATGCCCAGCCGGGTGGTCATCCAGGCGAACATGCCCTCGCGGTAGATGATGCCGGTGTTGCCACCGACGTGCAGCACCCAGACGCCGAGCGCGGCCAGGGCGCGGATGCCGTCCAGCGCGGCGTCCCTGCCCGCCGTCGGACCCTTCGCAGGCGCCTGCACGGTGCTCATAGGCGTTTCCTGAGTACGAGAACCAGGTTCCACGTCGCGAACTCCCTGACGATCGGCACCTTCAGCATCGGCCGCCACCACCAGGGCAGGTAGCGGGGCAGCACGTCGACCAGGTCGGCGTCCGTACGGGTCCGCGCCCAGCGCAGCCCGTCGGCCACCGACACCGGATAGAGACTCTCGCCAAAACGGTTCTTGGGCGGCTTACCGTGCTTGTCCTCATATTTCCGAGCGGCCCGGTCGCCCCCCAGGTAGTGCCAGGGCGAGGTCTCGTGACCGCCCCAGGGGGAGAGCCAGTTCGTGTACGCGAGGAAGATCAGGCCACCGGGCCGCGTGACGCGCGTCATCTCGGCCGCCATGCGCCACGGGTCTGGAACATGTTCCAGCACGTTGGACGAGAAGCACACGTCGAAGGAGGCGTCGGCGAGCGGCAGATCCAGCGCGCTGCCGAGCACGCCGCCGCCGGGTGTGCCCTGCCCGGCCAGCTCGCCGGCGTCGACGTCCACGCACAGGCAGCGGGCTCCGTCACGCCTGAAGGCGTCGGCGAAGTATCCCGGCCCGCCCCCCACGTCGAGCACGGTCTTGTCGGCCAGCGGGCCGTAGTGCCGGAGCTGCGCGGTGGTGTCGGCGGCCAGCGTGGCGTAGTAGGCGCTCGGCGTCGCCTGCTCGGACCTGAACGCGCGGAACAGGCGGATGGATCTGGCCAGATCGGCGCGCATGCTCGCGGCTCCCGGGGGGTTGACGGGCTACCACAATAGAACGAAGCTCTGGCCGAGGCGAGACCGATGAGGGGGCGGCGCGGTAACATCCCGCTCTGACCGGCTTCATCGTAGAACCTGTTCCGATTCGTTATGCGAAGGTAGCTGCAGCGATCTGTCATCGAATGCTACTTTCCAGTAGCGATCATGTTGCGGGTGTGTCACACCCGTGACTGATGTCCGGGGGGACAAGTAACCGGTTCTCGTATCCCTCGACCGCCAGGAGGATCCAGAATGCGACGCACACCTGTACTCGTTCTCGTTGCCGTCGGGGCATTTCTGGTGGTGCTCGCGGGCATGGTCCGCTTCTGGGCCGCGGACAAGATCATCGCTGCTCCGGCGGCCCAGTACAGCGTCACCAAGCTGCAGGCTCCGGGAGCCCAGTACTTCTCCATCGCCGACGGCAAGGTGCTGACCGCGGACCTCAGCATGCTCGTCACGACCCGTGGCGACGTCAAGGAGGCCACGGACAACCGGGTGGTCTGGGACCAGTTCACCGTGGTGGACGACGTCACCAACAACAAGCCGCAGATCAGCCTGTCGGAGCGGCGCAGTGCCTTCGACCGGCGCACCGGGGTGGGTGTCAACTGCTGCGGGGTCAGCGTCGACAAGGAGCCGGTGAAGCTGGAGGGGCAGATCTACCTGTTCCCGTTCGGCGTGGAGAAGAAGACGTACAAGGTCTTCAACCAGACGGCCAAGAAGGCGTTCGACACGACCTTCGTCGGTGAGGACACCGTCAACGGGCTGCCGGTCTACAAGTTCCAGCAGAACATCCCGGCCACGAAGGTCGCCACGCTGACCGCCCCCGGCTCGATGTTCGGCGTGACCCAGTCGGGCGACATCCAGCTCGACCGCTGGTACGAGGGCACCGACACCTACTGGGTCGAGCCCAACAGCGGCGCCCCGGTCAAGCAGGAAGTGCGGCGCAACGAGACGCTCAAGACCCAGGACGGCGTCGAGCGCTCCAAGGCCCTGGTCGCCACCGCCTCGTTCACCCCGCAGACCATCACCGAGATGGTGCGCACCGCGACCGACGCCAAGAACCAGATCTCGCTGCTGAAGACCACGATCCCGATCGTCCTGCTGGTGCTCGGGCTGGTCGCGCTGGCCGTCGCGGTCCTCCTCGGCCGCCGTCGCCGCGAGAGCGAGTAGCCGACAACCAGTAACTCGTAACTCGGACGAGGGCGCCCCTGATCAACGGGGGCGCCCTCGTCCGTTTCCGCGACCGACGAAAAGTTCTAGTACTAGAACACGTTGCAGTTTCTTCGCCGCCGGTCGTATTGTCGGGCCCATGCGGACACGTGTGACGGACATGTTCGGTATCGAGCTCCCCATCTTCGCCTTCAGCCACTGCCGGGACGTGGTCGCCGCGGTCAGCAAGGCCGGCGGCATGGGCGTACTGGGAGCCCTCTACTTCACCCCCGAAGAGCTCGAGATGGAGCTCAAATGGATCGACGACCACGTCGACGGCCACCCGTACGGCGTCGACGTGGTCATGCCCGCCTCCTACGAGGGCGCCGACTTCGCGCCCGAGGAGCTGGTGGGCCGCCTGCAGACGATGATTCCCGAAGGTCACCGGAAGTTCGTCGAGGAGCTCCTGGCCGGCCACGGCGTGCCCGCCCTGTCGTCGGACGCCGACGCGGGCAAGGTGCTGCTCGGCTGGACGGACGCCACCGCCCGTCCGCAGGTGGAGGTGGCGCTGCGGCACCCGATCGCCCTGCTGGCCAACGCGCTGGGCCCGCCGCCCGCGGACGTGGTGGAGCTGGCCCACTCGCACGGCGTCAAGGTCGCCGCCCTCGCCTCCACCCCGCGCCACGCGCTCAAGCAGGTCGAGGTCGGCGTGGACGTCGTGGTGGCGCAGGGCACGGAGGCCGGCGGGCACACCGGCGAGATCTCCACCATGGTGCTGATCCCGCAGGTGGTGGACGCGGTGGACGTGCCCGTCCTGGCGGCGGGCGGCATCGGCAACGGCCGCCAGATGGCCGCCGGCATGGCCCTGGGCGCCGAGGGCGTCTGGACCGGCTCGCTCTGGCTCACGGTCGAGGAAGCCGACACCCCCGAGATGGCCAAGCAGCGCATCCTGGCGGCCACCTCACGCGACACCGTCCGCTCCCGCAGCTGGACGGGCAAACCGGCCAGGCTGCTCAAGAACGAGTGGACGGACGCCTGGGAGTCGCAGGAGTCGCCGGGGACGCTGCCGATGCCGCTGCAGTTCATGCTGGTCTCGGACGCGCTGCGGCGCATCGGCCGCTCCGACGCCGCCGAACTGGCCACCTTCCCGGCCGGCCAGATCATCGGCATCATGAACCAGGTGCGGTCCACACGCGACGTCATGTACGCGCTGATGGAGGAGTACGCCGAGGCCATGGAACGACTCGGCCGCATCACCGGCGACTGACTGGTCAGACGGGAACGACGGTCACCACGCTTTCCAACCCCACGAAGTCATCCGTGTTGCGGGTGTAGAGCGGCAGTCCCCGGCTCGACGCGATAGCGGCGATCATCAGGTCTATGCGTCGTGACCGGGGATCACGCTTCGCGTTGATCGTCAATGCGACGAGGGTGCCGTAGCGGGCTGCCGCGTCCGCGTCGAAGGGCAGCGGCTCGAAATCGACGACGGCGCCCCTCGCCAAGGTCGATGTAGACGCGCGTATCGATCACCCCGCGGGATGGCGCTCATGCACAACGCCGCTCCCAGGAACGTCATCGATGCGGTCCTCGGGGTCAAAGAACTCGTCGGCTTCCCTGCGCATTTCTGCGTAGTCCACGCGGGGAAGCCTTCGGTGTTTGGCCACGAGTTCCGCGGTGCTCAGACGACGCTTGCGGGCCAGCGGCCGTAGCTCTGCCACCTCGACGCCGTTGCGGGTGATGCGGAACACCTCACCCGCCTCGACTTGGTCCATGACGGCCACGGAGTTGTTGCGAAATTCTCGCTGGGTGATGACCTTCATGTCACCGAGCGTAGTCTCATGTAGCTCGGTGTGCTAAATGATCAGTGGCCCTTGTAGACGGCCGGCCGCTTCTCCTTGAAGGCGCGGGCGCCCTCGCGGGCGTCCTGGGAGCCGATCACCGGCCAGCCGATCTCGTCCGACACCTTGAGCGCCTCCGGCTCCGACAGGTCGAGCGTCTCCCGGTACGTACGCAGGATCGCCTGCACGGCGAGCGGGCCCGAGGCGGCGATGTCGTCCGCGATCTCCCGTGCCACCGTCAGCGCCTGCCCATCCGGTACGACCCGATTGACCAGCCCCATGGACAGGGCCTCCGCCGCGGTGATGGCGCGGCCGGTGAGCAGCAGGTCCATGGCGTGGCAGTAGGGAATCTGCCGGGGCAGGCGGATCGCGCTGCCGCCCATGGGGAACAGCGCCCGCTTGGCCTCGAACAGGCCGAGCGTCGACGACTCCGCCACCACCCGCAGATCGGTGCCGACCAGCAGTTCGGTGCCGCCCGCCACCGCGTAGCCCTCGACCGCCGACACGATCGGCTTGGTCGGAAGGTCCTCGCGCAGCAGGCCCTTCCAGTGGAAGTTGGGGATCTGGGCGGCGCGGGCCTGCACCTCGGTGTCCGTCGAGGGCTGTCCCATGGCCTTGAGGTCGGCGCCGGCGCAGAAGGTGCCCTCCGCGCCCGTGAGGATGGCGGCCCTGACCTCCGGCTCGGCCGACACGTACGCCCAGGCCGAGGCCAGGCCGATCAGCATGTCGGAGGAGAGCGCGTTGCGGGCCTCCGGCCGGTTCATGGTGACGATGACGACGTGGCCGTCGCGTTCCACCCGGCAGTGGGGGGTGCTGATCGGCAGGAGCTCCACGGACGCCTCCAGGTAACGAATCAAGCGCTTGTTAGGCAGCGATCCTACCGCGTGGAGAGCGCGCGGACGAAGATGACGGCAGGACCTCGATCAAGCGCTTGCTACAGCTTGGGCGCCGGGATACGCTGCCCAGGCAAAACGAGAACAAGTTCTTGTTTATCGGGGCCTCGGACCACCTGAAGAGGAGTTTCGATGGGCACGCTCGGTTTCTGGCGGCTGGCGCAGGCGGATCCGGACTGGATCGCGTGCGTCGACCCAGACGGCACGGAGCACCGCGCGGGCGACATCCTCGCCCGGTCGAAC
Organism: Nonomuraea sp. NPDC026600; assembly: GCF_040638335.1. NCBI lineage: Bacteria > Bacillati > Actinomycetota > Actinomycetes > Streptosporangiales > Streptosporangiaceae > Nonomuraea > Nonomuraea sp. NPDC026600. Next base: position 29,413 of record NZ_JBEZYD010000049.1, on the reverse strand, counting down.
CGGCTGGTGCACGGCCTGCGCGAGCTCGGGCTGAAACCGGGAGACGGCGTCTGCGGCCTGGTGCCGAACGGCGTGGACGGCCTCGTCCTCTACCTGGCCGCGTTACAGGCCGGCTGGTACTACACGCCGATCAACTGGCACCTGACCGGACCCGAGATCGCCTACATCGTGACCGACAGCGAGGCCCAGGCGTTCTTCGTGGACTCCAGGTACGCGGTCGAGGGTGTCAGGGGCGCCGAGGCCATCGCGGCTGAGCGGCGCTTCGCCGTACAGGATGCTGATATTCCGGGGTTCCGGCCGATCAGTGAGCTGACCGACGGGCAGCCGGACACCGCGCCCCCCGACCGTACGGCCGGGCTGACCATGCACTACACCTCGGGCACGACCGGCAAGCCCAAGGGCGTCCGGCGGCCACTGAACGGGCTCGACCCGGACGACGCCGCCGAGATGCTGTCGTTCCTGCCGGGCCTGTTCGGCATCACCCGGGGCCGGCCCAACGCGCACCTGATCACCTCGCCGAACTACCACACCGCCGTCACGCAGTTCGGCGGCACGGCCCTGCACATGGGCCACACGCTCGTCTACATGGACAAGTGGGACGCCGAGGAGATGCTCCGGATCTGCGAGAAGTACCAGATCACGAACTCGCACATGGTGCCCACGCACTTCAAGCGGCTCCTGTCCCTGCCCGAGGAGACCCGTCACAAGTACGACCTGTCCTCGCTCAAGTGGATGATCCACGCGGCCGCCCCCTGCCCGGTGCCGGTGAAGTGGGCGATGTTCGAGTGGTGGGGCGACTGCGTCTACGAGTACTACGCGGCCACCGAGGGCGGCGGCACCCTGGCCACGCCGGAGGGCTGGAAGGCGCACCCGGGCACGGTCGGCTCGGCCTGGCCGATCAGCGAGCTGCTCATCGTGGACGACGAGGGCGAGCCCGTGCCGACCCGGACCCCCGGGACGATCTACATGAAGATGCTCGGCACCGGGTTCGTGTACAAGGGCGACCCCGCCAAGACCGCCGAGAACCGGCTCAAGGAGTACTTCACGGTCGGCGACATCGGTTACCTGGACGAGGACGGCTTCCTCTTCCTGTGCGACCGCAAGGCCGACATGATCATCTCGGGTGGGGCGAACATCTACCCCGCCGAGATCGAGAACGAGATCATGATCCACCCCAAGGTCGCGGACGTGGCGGTGTTCGGCATCCCGGACGACGACTGGGGCGAGCAGATCAAGGCCATCGTCGAGCCCGCGCCGGGTTCGGTGGCGGGCCCCGAGCTCGTGGCCGAGATCCTCGCCTCGCTGGAAGGCCGCCTGGCCCGGATGAAGTGGCCCAGATCGATCGACTTCATCGAAGAGATGCCCCGCGAGCCCAACGGCAAGCTGCTCAAACGCAAACTCCGCGCACCCTACTGGGAGGGACACGACCGTGCCATCTGAACCGCTGGTGGCGGAGCACGTACTGGAGTTCCCCGGCGGATACATGCGCACGACCGGGCCGGTGATCGGCCGGTTCCTGACCGAGCTGCGCGGCGGCCGGATCGTCGGCGTGCGGACCGCCGAGGGCAAGGTGCTGGTGCCGCCGCTGGAGTACGACCCCGCGAGCGGCGAGGCCGTCACGGACGAGTTCGTCGAGGTCGGGCCGGCCGGGACGGTGACCGCGTGGGCGTGGGTGGCCGAGCCGCGCGACAGCCACCCGCTCGACCGGCCGTTCGCCTGGGCGATGATCAAGCTCGACGGCGCGGACACCGCGCTGGTGCACGCGGTCGACGCGGGCAACGCCAAGGCGCTGCAGATCGGCACCCGCGTGTGGCCCGTCTGGCGGAACGAGCGCACCGGTCACATCAGCGACATCTCCTACTTCGCGCCGGAGGTCACGAAGATCGTGTCCAACGTGCGGGCCGACTACCGGCTGCAGGTGGGCGGCGGGCTGCTGACCTTCCTGGAAGGCGTCGAGCGCGGCGTGTTCCTCGGCGGCCGGTGTCCGGCCTGCGACAAGGTGTACGTCCCGTACCGCGTCTTCTGCCCCCAGTGCGGCGGACCGATCGGCGACCAGCTCGAAATATCCGACACCGGGACGATCACCACGTACGCCATCAACAACCTGCCCGACCCGCGCGCCCCCGAAGTGCCCTTCGTGTCCGCGTACATCCTGCTCGACGGGTCGGACATCCCTATGATCGCGCTCGTCGGCGGCGTCCCGGCGCACGAGGTGCGGCAGGGCATGAGGGTCAAGGCCGAATGGGTGCCCGAGGACGAACGGACGAAGTCGATGGCCAACGTCCGATGGTTCGCCCCCACCGGCGAGCCGGATGTGGAGCTCTGATGCGTGAGGTAGCCGTCGTCGCGTTCGCCCAGACCCGCCACACCGACCACGACGGCGGCCTGAGCGAACCCGAGCTCATCCTGCCCGTCATCAACGAGGTCAAGGAGCTGACCGGGCTGAAGAGGTTCGGCTTCACCTGCTCGGGTAGCTGCGACTACCTCGCGGGCGCGCCGTTCTCGTTCGTCTCCGCGCTCGACGCGCTCGGCGCCTGGCCGCCGATCTCCGAGAGCCACGTGGAGATGGACGCCGCCTGGGCGCTGTACGAGGCGTGGGTACGCCTCCAGCACGGCGACATCGACTCCGCCCTGGTGTACGGCTTCGGCAAGTCGTCACTCGGCGACCTGCGCAAGATCATGACGCTCCAACTGGATCCCTACTACCTGGCGCCGCTCGGCCTCGACCAGCTCTCCTTCGCCGCCTTGCAGGCCAGCGCCGCCGGCGCCGACCGGAAAGAGCTCGACGAGATCGTCCGGCGCAGCCGGGCCGACGGGCGGGCCAACCCGTACGCGCTCGACCTGCCCGAGGACGTCACCGACGAGTACGCGGTCGAGCCGATCAGGCGATCGGACGTCGCCCCCATCACCGACGGCGCGGCGGCGATCGTGCTGGCGACCGGGGACCTGGCCAGGGAGCTGTGCGCCAAACCCGCCTACATCAGGGGCATCGCGCATCGGATAGAGCCGCATTACCTGGGTGTGCGAGACCTGGCCCGGTCGGCCTCCGCGGCCGACGCCGCACGTGCCGCGGGGGTCGGCAAGGGTCCGGTCGAGGTGGCCGAGCTGCACACCCAGTTCGCCCACGAGGAGCCGATCCTGCGCCGGGCGCTGGACCTCCCCGACGGCACGGTGATCAACCCGTCCGGCGGCCCGCTCGCCGCCAACCCGGTCATGGCCACCGGCCTCATCCGCATCGGCGAGGCGGCCCGGCGCATCCACGACGGCACGGCCGCCCGCACGGTCGGCCACGCCGCCGGCGGCCCCTGCCTGCAGCACAACCTTGTGACCGTCCTGGAGGCATGAGAAATGGGCAACAGGTGTGCCGTGATAGGCGTCGGTCAGACGTACTACACGACCAAGCGCAGGGACGTGTCGATCGCCGGACTGGTCCGCGAGGCGGCCGTCAGGGCGCTGGACGACGCCGGGCTGACGTTCAAGGACATCGACGCGGTCGTCATCGGCAAGGCGCCCGACCTGTTCGAGGGCGTGATGATGCCCGAGGCGTACCTGGCCGACGCGCTCGGCGCGGCGGGGAAGCCGATGATGCGCGTGCACACCGCGGGCAGCGTCGGCGGCTCCACGGCCCTGGTCGGCGCGAGCCTCGTCCAGGGCGGCGTGCACGACCGGGTGCTCGTCGTGGCGTTCGAGAAGCAGTCGGAGTCCAACGCCACCTGGGCGCTGTCCACCCACCTGCCGTTCAGCGCGTCGCTGGTGGTCGGGGCCGGCGGCTACTTCGCGCCGCACATCAGGGAGTACATCCGCAGAACCGGCGCGCCCGAGCACATCGGCACGCTGGTGGCGGTCAAGGACCGGCTGAACGCCCTCAAGAACCCCTACGCCCACCTGAAGATCCCCAGCATCGACCGGCGGATGGTCGAGTCGACGCCGATGCTGTGGGAGCCGATCCGCTACCTGGACACCTGCCCGTCCAGCGACGGCGCCTGCGCCATGGTCCTGTCGTCGGAGTCGGCGGTCACCGGCACACCCGCCTGGCTGCACGGTACGGCCATGAGGTCCGAGCCGATCTTCCGCGCCGGACGCGACACGGTCAGCCCGGAGGCGGGCAAGGACTGCGCCGCCGACGTCTACCGGCAGGCGGGCATCACCGACCCGCGCCGCCAGATCGACGTGGCCGAGGTGTACGTGCCGTTCTCCTGGTACGAGCCGATGTGGCTGGAGAACCTCGGCTTCGCCGCCGAAGGCGAGGGCTGGAAGCTCACCGAATCGGGAGCCACCGCCCTCGACGGCGACATCCCGTGGAACGCCTCCGGCGGGGTGCTGTCCAGCAACCCCATCGGGGCGTCGGGACTGATCAGATTCGCCGAGGCCGCGCTCCAGGTGCGCGGCATGGCGGGGGAGCACCAGGTGGACGACGCCCGGCTGGCGCTCGGCCACGCGTACGGCGGGGGAGCCCAGTTCTTCGCGATGTGGATCGTCGGACGGGAGAAGCCCTGATGGAGTTCAACCACGCTGACCTGTTCGAGGGGATCGCGGACGCGATCGGCGACCGGGTGGCCGTCGTCTGCGACAACGAGCGCCGCACCTACGCCGAACTGGACGCCGAGGCCAACCGGATCGCCCACTACCTTCTGGAGCTCGGCATCCAGCCCGGCCAGCACGTCGGGTTGCACCTGTACAACAGCATCGAGTACATCGCCGGCCTGCTCGCCGCGCTGAAGATCCGCGCGGTGCCGATCAACGTCAACTACCGCTACGTCGAGTCCGAACTGCTCTACCTCTACCGGGACTCCGACATCCGGGCGCTGATCTACGACGTGGAGTTCGACGCGCGGGTGTCGGCGGTCGTGGGCGAGGCGCCCCTGCTGCAGCACCTGATCTCGGTCGGCGGCCAGTCGTCCGTCGCGAATGCCGTGCCGTACACCGAGGCCCTGAAGCGCGGCGCGCCCTCGCGCGGCTTCGAGCCGCGGTCCGGGCAGGACGTCTACATCATCTACACCGGCGGTACGACCGGCATGCCCAAGGGCGCGATGTGGCACGTCGAGGACCTGTTCATGGCCTTCGGCGGCGGCAACCCGTACGGCGATCCGCTCCCGACGCCGCAGGCGGTGGTAGACCAGGTGGCCCAGAAGGACCCCCTGGTGATGATGGCGGCCGCGCCGCTGATGCACGGGGCCGCGCAGATGGGCACGTTCATCACCTGGTGGATGGGCTCGACCGTGGTCTACGTGCGCCGGTTCGACGCCGACGCGGTGTGGCGGGCGGTCGGGCGCGAGCACGTGTCCACGATCAGCATCACCGGCGACGCCATGGCCAGGCCCATGGCGGAGGCGATGGAGAGAGGCGGCTACGACGTGTCCTCGCTCATCGTGATCAGCTCGACCGGGGCCATCCTCAGCGGAGCCGTGCGCGACCGGCTCCAGCGGGCCCTGCCCAACATCATGATCCTGGACAACTTCGGCTCCACGGAGTCCGGCTTCACCGCCTCGGGCGTGGCGGGCTCCTCGCCCGAGAAGGGCCTGCGCTACCAGCCGAACGCCACAGCCGGGCTCGCCGTGCTCGACGAGAAGCTGCGGCCCGTCGAGCCGGGCTCGGGCGCGCTGGGCACGGTGGCCAAGTCGGGCCGGGTCGCCTTCGGCTACTACAACGACCCGGAGAAGACCGCCCGTACGGTCGTCACCGACGCCGAGGGCACCAGATGGCTGCTGACCGGCGACCTGGCCAGCGTCGACGCCGACGGCACCGTGAACGTGTTCGGACGCGGGTCGCAGTGCATCAACACCGGTGGCGAGAAGGTGTTCCCCGAAGAGGTGGAGGCGGTGCTCAAGGGGCATGAGGCGGTCTTCGACGCGGTGGTGACCGGGGTACCGGACGAGCGCTGGGGCAACCGGGTGGCGGCCGTGATCGAGGCGCGCGAGGGGGTGGGGGTGACGGCGGACGAACTTGACGAGCACTGCAGACAGCACTTATCGGGGTACAAGGTGCCTCGTACGTACGTGTTCGTGGACGAGATGGTCCGATCACCGGCAGGCAAGGCCGACTACCGGTGGGCCCGCACCCAGGCGGAATCCGGCGGCGCGTGAGCCTTGAGCTCAGCGGTTCGTGTAGTTGCGTAGGTCGCGTTCGACCTGGGCCGCTTCGTCGGCGTGGCCCGCCTGCTTCAGCAACTCCAGCCGGCCGCGCAGTACATCACTCAGCAGGGCGCCCAGATCCCCGTCACCGGTGCCGTCGCGGGTCAGCAGCAGCCCGCGTAACAACCGGTCGGCCGTGCGCAGCGCGTCCTCCGCCGCCTCGTGGTGGCCCAGCTCCGTCCGGCAGAAGCCGAGCTGGGCGTGGGCCACGGCGCTGAGCAGGTCGTCCTCGATCACCTGGGTACCCCGATGCAGCACGACGCTGGCCTCCAGCGCCCGCCCCGCCTCGATCAGCGCGTCCCCGAGCATGAGCATCCCCTTGGCCAGCTGACCCTTCAACACCGGGTCGCCGGCCGCGAAACGCTCCAGCGCCGCCACCGCCTCACCCAACGGCCGCACCGAGTCGGCGTGCCTGTCCTGCAGGGCGAGGGCGGCGCCCAGCGACATCCCGGCCATGGCCCGCCCGGTATGCATCCCGGCCGCGTCGACTCCCTCGGCCAGCAACTCGTCGTAGACGGCGACGGCCTCCCTGGCCCTCGCCTCCGCCTCGGGCCCGTCGTCCAGCTCGAGCAAGGGCAGCAGCTCGGCGCTCCGCGTGAGCGAGTCGGCGAGCACGGTCCGGTAGGTCAGGTCGCCCCGCCCCTGCCTGGCGATGGCGATGAGCTCCTCGACCAGCGGCTGGGCCTGTTCGAGCCGGCCGAGCAGCAGATGGCACCGGACGAGCCGCTGCCGGGCGAGGACTTGGTCGACGGCGCGCGCCGGGTCGGCCGCGTAGCCGTCGACGGCGATCCTGGCGTAGTCGATGGCCTCGTCCGCCCTGCCGTCCGCCAGCAGGCCGTCCGCCAGCAGGCCGTCCACCAGCACGGTCGCCGCCTCGGCCGCCAGCAGTAGCCGGGCCGGGGTGGGCGGGAGCTTCTGGAAGGTGTTCACGGCCTGGGTCAGGTGGACCATGGCCTCCTGCCTCCTGCCGTACCCGTGCAAGACCATTCCCCGTAGCTGAGCGGCCCTCGCCTGAACAGGCGGCAACGCGGCCCGCGTCCCGGCCAGGGTGCGCTCCTGTTCGGCCTGTGACCAGGCGATGGCCTCCAGCGCGTCGCGCGGCCGATCGAGCGCGGCCAGCGTCGCGCCCAGCAGCGCGTACGTCATGGCCGCGACGACCGGCTCGTCCAGCTCGTCACAGAGATCGGCGGCCCGCTCGACATGAGCCAGCGCTTCAACGGCCCGATGCCGCCCGAGCAACGCACTGGCGTAGACACACAGGGACCGCACCAGCATGCCGCGTTCTTCGTCCTCGACGGCGTCGCCCAGCAGGTCGATGGCCTGCTCAACGGACGCCGTCCCGGGCCGCCCCAACTCGTACTCCAGATCTCCCAGCGCCCCCAGCGCGAGCCCGAGCCGACCGGGATGCACAACACCCTCGGCCTGCTCGTTCGGAGTGACGGTGGCGAAGATCTCGGCCGCCTCCGCCGAAGCCGCCTCGGCCTCGCTCACTCTGCCCGCTGCCACCAGCCACACCGCCACCTCGGCCAGCGCACCGGCCAGGGCGATCCGGTCGCCGCCGGAACGCAGATGCTCGACCCGGAGCTCGGCCAGTGCCGCCTCCAAAGCCTGCCCTCCCACAGGCCGCTCCAGGCCGCGAGACGTCAGATTCCCCTCCTGCCGTGGCCCCAACGCGGCCACCGCGGCCGCTGTCTCCGGATCCCCGCGCAGCGACCGGAGCACGGCGTCAAGCCGGTCACCGAGGAGAGACCGGAGGGCGGCGTCGGGCTGGTCACCGAGCGGAGGCCGGAAGGCGTCGCGCTCGTCGCCGACCAGGGGCCGGAAGGCGTCGTGCTCGTTATCGACCAGGGGCCGGAAGGCGTCGTGCTCGTTATCGACCAGGGGCCGGAAGGCGTCGTGCTCGTCGCCGACCAGAGACCGGAGGGTGCCGCGCTCGTCACCGAACCGCGGGGACGGTTCGGCCGCAGTCTCCGCCAGCAGCTCGCCGAGCCGACCCGTGACCAGCGACCGCAGCGCCGACCGTACGGCAGGCCGCTCGCTCGACAGCCGTAAGACGTCCAGCATCCGCACCAGGTGTCCGGCCGTTCTGGCGGGATGGTCGTAGACGGCCAGTACCAGCGCGGCGAGGCCCTCGGTCTCGGCCAGAAACTGCTCAGCCACCACCTCCGGCCCCAGAGGCGCCAGCCTCCTGCCCTCAGCGCCGAGAGGCGTCGGCCTCCGACCATCAGCGCCGAGAGGCGTCGGCGTCGTGCCTTCAGAACCGAGGGACGGCAGAGGCTCCCCGGCGGAGGTGTGGTCACCACCCGGGAAGAGCCTGGTCAGCCAGTCGCCCAGGGCCAGTCTGCGGTCATGTGTCCGGGACACCGTCGACAGCAGTTCGTGCAGCTCTTCGCGGGTAGGCGTGGTGAGCGTGACCAGGGCCACCGCCAGCCGGGCCATCGCGGCGTCCACCGGCTCGTGCCCTTCCGGCCATACCGTCATCCACTGTTCCAGCTCGTACGTCAGGAACCGGCTGAGCAACTCCCCGTCCGCCGCGACGTCGTCCCCGCGCAGCCGCATCAAGGCGGCCAGGTGTAAGCGCAGCGGATCGTCGTACCCCGGATCGCCGACATCGGGCAGGACGGCCCGAGGCGGGGCGAACGCCCGTATGGCCGCCGCCGCGTGCGCCGCCCGCTCGGCGGCCGTCAGCGGACGGCGGCCGAGCTGGACGGTGATGGTGTTCAGCCCCTCCGGCAGGACTCCGGCGCCGGTACGGTCGGCGGCCATGGCCAGGCGTCGCCACCACTCGCCGTCGGGGGATCCGCGGGTGAGCAGCAGGATCCTGACCCGAGGATGGTGCTGCTGGCCGGCCAGGTGCCGGACGAGCTCGCCGATGGCCGCCGCCGACGGTTCCGGGTGGTCGAAGGCGAGGAGGGTGGGGCGGAGTACGTCGAGGTTGATGGCGTGGTGGAGGGCGGGAAGGAAACCGGCGTCCCAGCCGGCCTCGGTGAGCTCGGTGCAGAGTTCGCCGGCCAGCCGGGTCTTGCCCGTGCCGCCCTGGCCCGTCAGCACCGCGATCGACAGCGGGCTCAGGTCGGCGGCCCAGGTTCGCAGGGTCGCCAGCTCCTCGTCGCGGCCCAGGAAGGGGACGACCGCGTGGTTCGGTGTCAGCAGCGGCCAGTCGGGGCAGTCGGGTGGCAGCGGTTCGCGGGCGGGCAGCAGCAGGCTCGACAGGGGGAGCAGGCCGTCGTGACCTGCGTAGACCTCGACGAAGCGCTCGGCCCCGAGGCGGTGCGGTGGCCTGTCCATGGGGCCCGCCTAGTCGCTACGTCCCGATGTGTCGTCCTCGACGAGGGTGCCACCACTATCGCATCAGCGATCGCCCCCGGGCAGGGAATTGCCCCGCTTGCTACGCCTTCTCGCCCGTGAGCAAGGCCGCCAGGCCGAGGTAGACGAGGCCGCTGCCGATGTCGAGACGGCGCCGCGCCCGCGTGGAGCGGCGGACCCGGCCGGCCAGGGCCGAGGAGAGCAGGGCGTAGGTGCCGTCGGTGGTCATGCCGAGCGCCATCCACAGCAGCCCGAGCACCAGGATCTGCGGCGCGATCGGACCCGCCGCAGGGTCCGTGAACTGCGGCAGGAACGCCAGGAAGAAGATGGCCGTCTTGGGGTTGAGCACGTTGACCACGAACCCCTCCCAGAACATCCGCCGCCTGGAGTGCACCTCCACCTCGGTCACTTCCTCGGCGGGTGCCCGGCTCATCAGCTTGCGCACCCCGAGCCAGACCAGGTAGACCACGCCGCCGTACTTGATCACGGTGAACGCCGTGGCCGAGGTGGCCACCAGCGCGCTGATGCCCAGCGCCGCGGCGATCACGTGCACCACCGAGCCCGTGTGGACGCCGAGCACCGAGACCAGGCCCGCCGACCTGCCTTGCGCGACGCTCCTGGTGACGATGAACAGGACCGCGGGACCCGGCACCAGGAGGAGGGCGAGGGTGGCCGCGCAGAAGAGAGCAAGCGTCGCGAGATCCGGCATGTCGCTCATGGTAGGCGTTCGGCCCTCCGCGCGGTCAAAGGGGTTTCCTCGCGAAGGAGTGGACGCTCTCCAGCAGGGCGGACAGCAGCGCCTCGGTGGCCGGTGGGTGGGGCGGGTCGCCGTAGACCGCCGCGTACACATGCCTGGTGGACCCCGGGATCGCGGCCACCTCCACGTCCGGGTGCTGGTGCGCGGAGAGCGCCAGCCCGGGGAGCATCGTCAGCCCCATGCCCGCCGCCACCAGCGCCTGCACTGCCACGATGTCGTCGCTGGTGAAGGAGATGTGCGGCTCGAACCCGGCCTTGGCGCAGAGATCGAGCAGATGGCTACGACACCGATCACACCCCGCGATCCAGGAATCACCGGCATGCGATCTCAAATCCCCGGAAACGGTAGAAGACACCAGATAGCTGGGGTCGTCGAGCAGGTGGATCATCTGGATCCCCGGGTCCTCGGGCTCCGTGTCGTCGTAACGGAAGATCACCGCCACATCCACCCTTCCCGCCCGCAGCAGCCGGAGCGCCTCCGGCGGCTCGGTCTCCGTGAGCTGCAGCCGCAGCCCGGAATGCGAAGCCTCCAGCCGGGTGGCCGCCTTGGGGATGAACGTGCCCAGCGCGGACGGGAACGCGGCCAGCCGGGCCCGCCCCGAACGCAGCCCCACGTGCGCGGCGAGCTCGTCGGAGGTGGCGTCGAGGCGCCCGATGATGTCGGCCGCCCGCGAGGCGAGCAGCTTGCCGGCCTCCGTCAGCCGGATGCCGCGCCCCACGCGCTGCACGAGCTTGGCCCCGGTCTCGGCTTCGAGACGCGCCAGGTGGTGGCTGACCGACGGCTGCGAGTAGTGCAGCTCCTTGGCGGCGGCGGTGAGCGAGCCCCTGCGCGCGACGGCGACGAGCACGCGGAGCCGTACGACATCGAGCATTCATCAATCATATCTATTGATGAGCCATAAAACTTCTGTTGGACCTATGGATCGGAACGTAGCACCGTAGGAGGGGAGAGCGACTTCCAGGGGAGAACGACATGGAAACAGTCCTGATCCGGCCAGGGCTCGACGACCTCGTGTCGGATATCAGCGACATCACCGCCCGGGGTCTCGCCCCGCGGGAGACCGCGTTCGCGGTGGCGGACCTGCTCCGGCCCCGGCTGTCCAGGCTCGACCTGCTGACGCCGGCGGAACGAGCGGGATCCCCCGATACGTACGTGTCCCAGGCGCTGTACGCGAGCGACGACTTCTCCGTCGTGGCGGTCGTGTGGCGGCCGGGCCAGTTCACGGTGATTCACGACCACGTGTCGTGGTGCGCGTTCGGTGTGATCAGCGGGATCGAACACGAGACGCTCTACCGGGACATGGGGGATCACCTGCTGGAGATCGGGCAGGCCGCCAACCTGCCGGGCGAGGCGAGTGGGTTCGCGCCGCCCGGCGACATCCACAAGGTGATCAACGTGAGTGACGAGGTCGGGGTGTCGGTGCACGTGTACGGTGCCGACGTGAGCCGGCTCGGCAGCAGCGTACGCCGGGTCTACGACCTGCCGGTCATCACGCGGGCCTAGTAACAGGTAGTCCTCCAGGCGATCCGCCGGCTCGTTCGGCCGGGCCGACACAGGGCAGTGGCCGCCGTCCAGGGGCTTCCCGCACGGCTAGGCTGAGCCGTATGCCCGCACAGCGCCCCAGGCGGGCGGACGCGCGCCGCAACCACGACGCGGTGCTGGCCGCGGCCAGGAAACTGTTCGCCGAGCGCGGCGTGGACGCGCCGCTCGACGACGTCGCCCGCCTCGCCGGGGTCGGCAACGCCACCATGTACCGGCACTTCCCCACCCGCCAGGACCTGATCATCGCCGTGTACGCCGACGAGGTGACGGAGCTGTGCGAGGGCGGCGAGGCCCTGCTGGCGGCCGATTCGCCGGGCGACGCCCTGCACGCGTGGCTGGGCGCCTTCGTCGAACACGTAGCGGGCAAGCGCGACCTTGCGCTGGCCCTCCCACGGGACGGCTCGGCGCTGTTCGGCGAGTGGCACGAGAAGATGCTGGCCACCGCATCGGCGCTGCTCACCAGGGCGCAGGGCGCGGGCGAGGTCCGCGCCGACCTGACCGTCCGCGAGCTGATGACCCTCGCCAACGCGATCGCCCTGACCGGCACCGGCCAGTCCGCGCGGCTCCTCGACCTGCTCAGGTACGGAACGGTCGGCGAGCGCTGAGCGGGCATTGGTGGGAAAAACTGTACACTTGTTGAGATCTCGCAAATGGTCCTTTACTCTCGGCCAGAGGCGCGCGTCAGCCGCTGGAATCGGGAGGCACGGAAATGCTGAAAGTGATCGGCGCGGGATTCCCGCGTACCGGAACCAGCTCGATGAAGGCCGCGCTGGAGCGGCTCGGATTCGGCCCCTGTTATCACATGTACGAGGTCATGACCCATCCCGAACACGTCGACCGGTGGGTGGCCGTCGCCTCCGGCGAGTCGCCGGACTGGGACCAGGTGTTCGAGGGCTATCTGTCGGCGCAGGACTGGCCGGCCAGTGGCTTCTGGCGCGAGCAGGCGGCGGCCTATCCCGACGCCAAGGTCATCCTGACCGTCCGCGACCCCCAGCGCTGGTACATCAGCATGCAGAACCTCCTCACCAACGGCCCCCGCCGACTCCAGAGCATGGACCCGTCGCAACTGCCACCGATCGCGGCCACGATCTTCGGCGCGATGCGGAGGATGGGCCCGGTGATGAGCAGGATCGGGCAGGACACCTTCGGCCAGGGCTGGACTTTCGAAGGAGGCCTGCCCCCCGAGGAGATCGCCATCGAGGCCTACCACCGCCACGTGGCCACCGTCCAGGCGAGCCTGCCCGCCGGCCGGCTCCTGGTGTTCGACGTACGCGAGGGGTGGGCGCCGCTGTGCGAGTTCCTGGACGTCGAGGTCCCCGCCGATGAGCCGTTCCCGCACCTCAACGACTCCGAGTCGATGCAGCGCATGCTTGACGGAATGATGGCCGGCGACGGCCTCCACTCGCCCTTCGGCCAGAGCCGCTAGCTCGATCGCCACTTCCCGCCCGGCCTCCCGCGCCCAGTACCATCGGAGGCCAGCAGGAGGTGGGGATCGATGTCAACCAGTAAGACCGCCCCTGATCAGGTGTGGGAGCCCGAAAGCAAGGGCCGGCGCACCCGCCGCCGGATCCTGGAGGCCGCCCGCCGCACCTTCGGCGAACTCGGCTACGAACGCGCCACCATCCGCGCGATCGCGGCGGAGGCCGAGGTCGACAAGTCCTCGGTCATCCAGTACTTCGGCACCAAGCAGCAACTGTTCCGCGAGTCCCTCGACTTCGGCATCGACATCGACTCGCTGACCACCGACGACCCGGGCCGCACGGCCGAGAACTACCTGCGCGCCATGCTCGAACGCTGGGCCGCCGCCCCCGACAGCCCGATGGCCGTACTCCTGCGCACCAGCATGACCAGCGAGGAAGCCGCCCAGATGCTGCGCGAACACGTCACCGCGGTGGCGATCGACCGGATCGCGCCCGGGATCCACGGGCCCGACGCGCGCCTGCGGGCCGCGCTGGCGGGCGCGGTGATGTTCGGCATCACCGTCCACCGCCACCTGATCCGCATGCCCGACCTGGCCGAGGCCGACCTCGACGACGTCCTCCGCCTGGCCGTACCCCTCGTCCGCTCACTCCTCGACGCCGACACCGACTGACAATCCGGCCGGTAGGGGCAGATCGGGCCGGTGCCGGCGGACCCGGTCGCCCATCGGACCGTGTTCCCACAGCGGGTCGACGACGCCAAGAGGGATGCTCAGTCTCGGTAGTCCGGTGACCGGATCGACCGGCAGCCGATCCAGATGGGATATCAACCAACCGGGGGCGCGGGGAGAGATCTCGTATTCACCCCAGCCGACCACGCCGACGCATTTCCTGGTTCCGGTCCGAATGTGGGTCCCGTCGGCCCTGATGACCGTGCGGGGGCTCGGTACCCGGCTGTCCACGACGTCGATGCCCTCGATGTGCCGCCATGCCAGACGCACGCGTGATCCGTACGCGTCTTCCATCTCCACACCTTGGGCTGAGAAGCGTACGACCGTGTCAGCGGCCAGATGCCGGTACCTGGCCAGCCGCACGCCCATGGCGATCATCGCCGCCCCGGCGGCCATGAACCCCACCTCGGCATCAGAGCCCGGGATGGACCGCAGCATCAGAAATACCGGGACCAACAGCACGAGAGGGCTGCACAAGCGGGCAGCCGTCGAGAGAGAGAATTCGCGAACCATGCGAAATTCATCCATAACCCCAAACTGCGGCCTCGGTCATACACGTGTCAATGCGGCGGCTGACCGCTCCCGACCGCCTCCCCGACGAAGTCGGCCGCGTGGTCGGTGGCCCATCGGCGCAGTGACCGGGCCGGGGCGCCGGTGACGTCCTGGACGGTGGAGGTCAGGGTGGGCGGTGGCCCGGCGAGCATGGCGGCGTAGCCGTCGAGCAGCACGTCGACGAAGGAGTCAGGGAACGTCTCGTCGGCCAGCAGCCGCCGGCGGGCCTGCTCGCGGGTCAGCTCCCGCCAGCGCAGCGGCCGGCCCAGCGCCTCGCCGATGACGCGGACCTGGTCGGCCTGAGTGAGCACCTCGGGGCCGGTCAGGGTGTAGGTGGCTCCGTCGTGCCCCGGCTCGGTGAGGGCGCGGACCGCGACGGCGGCCATGTCGGCCTCGTGGATCAGGGACATCGGCAGCGCGCCGTAGGCCCCTTCGACGATGTCGCCCGCTCGGATCTGGTCGGCCCACCACAACGTGTTCACCGCGAAGGTGCTCGGCCTGATCATGGTGGACTCGATTCCGCAGCCGTGGACGAGCCGCTCCTGCTCTTCGAAGCCGAGGTCGGGCACGCCGCCCGTACCCAGGAAGACCACCCGGCGGGCCTGCCGCGCGACGACCTCCAGCACGGCGGGCAACTGCTTGCCGGTGTGCAGCGGCCAGAGCAGGAACACCGCGTCGATGCCGGCCAGGCAGGCCGCGATGGTGTCCGGTTCGGCCAGGTCGCCGCGCAGCACCTCGACGCCGGCGGGGAAACGGGCGGCGCGCGGATCGCGGGTGACCGCCCGCACGGCGTGGCCGGTCTGCCGCAACTGGGTGATGATCTGGCCGCCGACGTTTCCGGTGGCGGCGAGGATGAGCAGGTTCATGCCACGAGCGTCGCCCACGACCCCGTATCGCGCCCATCCAGGCGGCTAGGATCGCCGGAAACCGTCACTACACCGGGGTTTCTGGATGGATGCTGTCGACCGGGGTCTGGTCCACGCGCTGCAGATCGACGGCCGGGCCTCGTTCAGGGCGATCGCCGACGTGCTCGAGGTCTCGGAGAACACCGTGGCCCGCCGCTACCGGCGGCTGCGCGGCCAGGGCGTGCTGCGGGTGGTGGGCCTGGTCAACGGCGGACGGCTGGGGCACACCCAGTGGACCATCCGGCTGCGCTGCACCCCGGACGCGGCCGGACCGGTCGCCAAGGCGCTGGCCGCCCGTGACGACACCTCGTTCGTGTACCTGCTGTCCGGCGGCACCGAGGTCTCCTGCACCGTGCGGACCCGCGGCACCCAGGACCAGGACGCCCTGCTGCTGGGCAGACTGCCCCGCACCAGCGGGGTCGTCTCGGTCTCCGCCCATCTGCTGCTACGGGGTTTCGTCCTGCCGGACGGCTGGCAAGGGCTCGCCTGGCTGTCACCCGAACAGGCCGGCCGGCTGCGACCGCCGTCGGTCGAGGCCGGCGACGGCCCGATCGAGCTCGATGAGGGCGACAAGGCGCTGCTGCGGGCCGTCCATCTGGACGGCCGCGCGCCCTACGCCGAGCTGGCCGCCGCGACCGGCTGGTCGGAGACCACGGTGAAACGCCGCCTGTACGCGCTGCGCAGCCAGGGAATCGTGAGCTACCAACTCGACATACCGCCCTCGGCGGTCGGATTCGGCACCCAGGCGCGGCTGTGGATCGCCGCCCGGCCGGCCAAGGCGGTCGAGGTCGGTGAGGCGCTGGCGCGGCATCCAGAGATCGCCTTCGCGTCCCTCACCACCGGCCCCACCAACCTGCTCGCGGCCCTGAACTGCCGCGACCCCTTGGACCTGGGCCACTACCTCACCGAACGACTCGCCCCCCTGGAAGCGATCACCACCATGGAGACCGCTCCCATCATCCGCACCGTCAAACGCGCCGGGCCGCTGCTGCTGTAGCGGAATCAGACGCCGAGAGCGGAGGGCAGGCTGAGCTCCCGCAGGAACAGCGCCTCGGCGGTGGCGATGCGCCGCAGTTCCTCGAGGTCCACCCGCTCGTTGGGCGCGTGGATGGCCGCATCCTCGTCCTCGGCCCCGAACAGCAGGATCTCCGCCGCGGGGAACTGCTTCAGCAGCGTGTTCACCAGCGGAATGGACCCGCCGGCGCCCACGTCACGCGGCGGACGCCCGAAGGCGCGTTCCATCGCCCGGTTGAGCGCCGCACGGGCCTTGCCGCCCGAGTCGGCCTGGAAGCCCGACCCCACGGTGAAGTCGCCGAACGAGACCTGCGCACCCCACGGCGTGACCTGCCGGAGGAATTCGACCACCGCGTTCACGGTCGTCTTGGGGTCGCCCGAAGGGGGAGTGCGGACGGTGACGCGGGCGCGGGCCACGGGCTGCACGGCGTTGATGGCGCCCGACACCGGAGGCGCGTCGATGCCGGTCACGGTGATGGCGTACGACGCCCACAGACGGTCCGCCAAAGAGCCGGAACCGACCAGCGAGACGCCCTCCAGCACCCCGGCGGTCTTGCGGAACTCCTCCTCCGACGGTCCCTGACCGAGGAAGCTGCCGCGGGGCAGGCCCGGCACCCGGATGTCGCCGTTGTCGTCGTGCAGCGAGGTCAGCATCCGCATGAGCGCTTCGAGCGCGTCGGGGGCGGCACCGCCGAAGGAGCCACTGTGCACCGGCTCACGCAGCGTACGGACCTCGATGGAGAAGGCGGCCATGCCGCGCAGGGAGGTGGTGACCGCCGGGTCGCCGATCCGCGGGTTGCCGGTGTCGGCCACCACGATGGCGTCGGCCCGCAGCAGGTCGGGGTTGCGCTCGACGAACGCCTCCAGGCGCTCCCCGGCGTACTCCTCCTGGCCCTCGATGAGCACCTTCACCCCGACGGGGAACTGCCGCTGGAACACGCGCAGGGCGGTGACGTGCGAGATGATGCCCGACTTGTCATCCGCGGTGCCCCGGCCGTAGAGCTGGCCGTCGATCAGGGTCGGCTCGAACGGCGAGGTACGCCAGGCGGCGGGATCACCGGCGGGCTGCACGTCGTAGTGCGCGTAGAGCAGCACCGTGGGCGCGCCGGGCGGTGCGGGCACCTCCCCGTACACCGCGGGGAAACTGCCCTCGACGGGCACTCGCTGCACGTGCGAAAGCCCGGTGCTGCGGAGCAGTTCCTCGGTCAGGGCCGCGGCGGCGAGTACGGGCTCCTCGGGATGCCCGGGAAAGGCCACGGACGGGATGGCGGCGAGCCGCCTGAGGTCCTCGACGGCCTGCGGCATCGCGGCCGCGACGGCGCTCTCGATCTGTTCAGGAGTCACGGCGGTCCCCCGGGGCTTTCTCGGTAGATGTCGTTCTCGATAGTTAACGTCTCATTGGATCACAGAAGGTTCCACACCGCGTGAAACAGGCATGACCACCGCGCTAATCTACCTGCGGATTTCGTGGTTGTTACATACCGTTCCTGCGGATCTCGGATTTCTTGCATACTGTTGCGACGCTTTCGCTTGGCAAACCCGAGGTGAACATGCAGACTGTGGGGAGATCGGACACGAGGGAAGATAAACATGACGCAGCCGGAAAACGAGATCCTCAAGGCCGCGCAGGACCATCTGTGGTTGCACTTCACGAGGCACAGCGCCTACCAGCAGGCTGAGATCCCGACCATCGTTCGCGGTGAGGGCTCCTATATCTACGACATCCACGGCAAGCGCTACCTGGACGGCCTGGCGGGACTCTTCGTGGTCCAAGCGGGCCACGGCCGGAGCGAGCTGGCCGAGGCGGCCGCCAAGCAGGCGCAGGAGCTGGCCTTCTTCCCGCTGTGGTCCTACGCGCACCCGAAGGCGGCCGAGCTGGCGCAGCGGCTCGCGAGCATGACCCCGGGCGACCTCAACAGGGTCTTCTTCACCACCGGCGGCGGCGAGGCGGTCGAGTCCGCCTGGAAGCTGGCCAAGCAGTACTACAAGCTGGTCGGCAAGCCGCTCAAGCACAAGGTCATCAGCCGCAACATCGCCTACCACGGCACCCCGCAGGGCGCCCTGTCGATCACCGGCATCCCGGCGTTCAAGCAGATGTTCGAGCCGCTCGTGCCCGGCTCGGTGCGGGTGCCGAACACGAACTACTACCGCGCCGACGAGATCACCGGCGTCAAGGGGATGAGCCCGGAGGAGTACGGCATCTGGGCCGCCGACCGGGTCGCCCGCGCGATCGAGATGGAGGGCCCCGACACGGTGGCCGCCGTCTTCGCCGAGCCGGTACAGAACGCCGGAGGCTGCTTCCCGCCGCCGGCCGGCTACTGGCAGCGGCTGCGCGAGATCTGCGACGAGTACGACGTGCTGCTCGTCTCCGACGAGGTCATCTGCGCCTTCGGCCGGCTCGGCACGATGTTCGGCGGCCAGAAGTTCGACTACGTGCCTGACATCATCACCTGCGCCAAGGGCCTGACCAGCGGCTACTCGCCCATCGGGGCGATGATCGTGCACGACCGGCTGTTCGAGCCGTTCAAGAGCGGCGACGAGATGTTCGCGCACGGCTACACCTTCGGCGGCCACCCGGTCTCCGCGGCCGTGGCGCTGGCCAACCTCGACATCTTCGAGCGCGAGGACCTGCTCGGCCACGTCACCAAGAACGAGCCGGTCTTCCAGGCCACCCTCGACGGGCTCAAGGACCTGCCGATCGTCGGCGACGTCCGGGGCGCCGGCTACTTCTGGGGCATCGAGCTGGTCAAGGACAAGGCCACCAAGGAGACGTTCACCGCCGAGGAGTCGGAGCGGCTGCTGCGCGGGTTCCTGTCGAAGGCACTGTTCGACGCCGGGCTCTACTGCCGCGCCGACGATCGTGGCGACCCCGTCATCCAGCTCGCGCCGCCGCTCATCGCGGGGCCGAAGGAGTTCGACGAGATCGGGTCGATCCTCCGCAACGTGCTCACCGAAGCGTGGGCTCGTCTCTAAACAGCGCTGATTACCGAAAGGATCCACGATGAAGATCGGCGTGCCTGCCGAGGTCAAGAACCACGAATATCGAGTCGCCGCAACCCCGGCAGGCGTGCACGAGCTGGTCCGCCACGGCCATGACGTCACCGTCCAGCGGGGCGCGGGCCTGGGCTCGCACATCCCGGACGAGGAATACCTGGCCGCCGGCGCGAAGATCATCGACAGCGCCGACGCCGTATGGGCCGAGGCGGAGATGGTGCTCAAGGTCAAGGAGCCGATCGCCGAGGAGTACCACCGGCTGCGCGAGGGCCTGGTGCTGTTCACCTACCTGCACCTGGCCGCCTCCCGGCCGTGCACTGACGCGCTGCTCGGCGCGAAGACGACCGGCATCGCCTACGAGACCGTGCAGGTCGGCAACACACTGCCGCTGCTCGCCCCGATGTCCGAGGTCGCGGGCCGGCTGGCCCCGCAGGTGGGGGCGTACAACCTGATGCGCTTCAACGGCGGGCGCGGCGTGCTGCCGGGCGGCGTGCCCGGCGTGGCCCCGGCCAAGGTGGTCGTGATCGGCGGCGGCGTCTCCGGGCTGAACGCCGCCCAGATCGCCGTCGGCATGGGCGCGGACGTCACCGTGCTCGACACGAACGTCGACCGCCTGCGCTTCATCGACGCCATCTACCAGGGCCGGCTCAAGACGCTGGTCTCGACGTCGTACGCGATCGAGCGGGAGGTGCTGGACGCCGACCTGGTCATCGGCGCGGTCCTGATCCCGGGCGCCAAGGCCCCGACGCTGGTCTCGAACGACCTGGTCTCGCGCATGAAGTCGGGTTCGGTGCTCGTCGACATCGCCATCGACCAGGGCGGCTGCTTCGAGGACTCGCGTCCGACCACGCACGCCGAGCCGACCTACACCGTGCACGGCTCGATCTTCTACTGCGTGGCGAACATGCCGGGCTCGGTGGCCAACACCTCCACCTACGCCCTGACCAACGCGACGCTCCCGTACGCGGTCAAACTGGCCGACCAGGGCTGGCGGGCGGCGCTCAAGGCCGACGCCGGCCTGGCGGGCGGGCTCAACACCTACGACGGGCTGCTCACCAACGGCCCGGTCGCACAGGCGCTCGAACTACCGTTCACGCCGGTGGCCGAAGTCCTCGCCGCCTGAGCCCCCTCAGCCGGAGCCCTCTCAGCCTGGGCGTCCGATAGCGAGCACCGCTATCGGACGCCCAGCCGCTGCCGCAGGTCACGGGCCGTGGCCAGGACGTGGTCGATCTCGCCGGGACTGGGCCAGGGCGCGCTGCCCGGACGCAGCAGCGTGCCGCGTACCGACGCCAGGTACTCGATCGCGCTGGAGTGCAGGCCGCTGCGCCGCGCCAGCCAGCCCAGCACGTCCGCGTGGTCGTGCAGCGGCCTGGTCGCCAGGTCCCAGGTGCCGAGGATCTCGGCCAGCTCGGGCATGCCCAGCGAGACGCCGCCCCTGCGGCCGGTGGCCGCCGCGGCCAGCTCGGCCCGCGCGGCCAGTTCGGGCTCGGCCAGCCGGTTCCACGCCGGGGGCGGCGGCCCGGTCAGCCACCGGGCGGCCTCGTCCGTCTCTCCGGACGCCGACAGCAGCCCGGCCAGCTCGACGGCCGCCTGGTGATGCCCGGCCAGCGCGGCCTGGCGGAACCAGTGCCGCCCGCCCGCCAGATCACTGAACTCGGCGATGAGCAGCAGCCCGAAGTGGAAGGCGGACTCGGCGTCGCCGCCGGCCGCCGCCCGGCCGAACCAGTGGCCGGCCCCCGCGGAGTCGCCGAGCTCGACGCAGACGAACCCGGCCATCCGCTGATCCGCCAGCCGGCCCGCGTTGGCGGCCCGCTCGAACCAGGCGCGGGCCGTACGCAGATCCCCGTGGCCCAGCGCGATGCCGCCGAGCTGCGAGGCGGCGCCCGGATGCTCGCTCTTGGCGGCCAGCCGGTAGTACGCCTCGGCGCCCTCAGGATCGCGGCTGGCCTGGAGGAACAGGCCGAGACAGTAGGCCGACTCGGCATGGCCCTCGCGCGCGGCGCACTCCCACCAGTGCAGGGTCTCCTCGTCCTCACCCGCCGCGTACGCCAGGAAGCCCAGATCGTGCGCGGAGGCCGCGTCGCCGTCGGCGGCCGCCCTGCGGTGCCACTCGCGCGCCGCCGCGACCTCGCCGGAGTCCTCGCAGACCAGCGCCAGTCGCCGGGCGGCCGTCCTGGAGCCCTCACGGGCCGCGGTCTCGAACCACCTTCTGGCCGCTTCGACGTCTCCGCGCTGCTCCAGCAGCAGCGTGGCCAGGTTGACCGCGGCCTCGACGTCGCCGGTGGCGGCGGCCAGTTTGTACCAGGAGACGCTCTCCTCCAGGCTGCCGTGCTTCTCGTGCCAGACGCCCAGGTTGTAGGCGCTGTCGATGTTGCCGCCCGCCGCCGCCCGTTCCCACCACTCCTTGGCCGCCGAGCGGTCGCCGCGTTGCGCGCAGAGCCGGCCGAGCCGGTGCGCCGCCTGCGGGTCGCCCGCCTGAGCGGCCATCAGCAGCTCAGGCTCGTCTCCTACGCGTGGCGCCGGAACGGCCGGCGCCGCCACCTCCTCTTGCCACCACGCCATGGGCACAGGGTGCCAGGTAATCGAGAGAATGCGAACAGTAATCGCCGACGCTAGGAGAAGTTGATGTACCCGCTGTACATCCCCATCCCGCATACGTAGCGAAGCGACCCTGGGCGCTGTGGCGGCAGCCGTACCGTCGCGGGCAGGGCGACGTCCCGCCCGGCGATCGTGACCGTCCGGGTGCAGCCCTGGTCGGCCAGCTTGAAGACGATCTCGACGGACACTCCGGCGGGGGCGGTCACCATCCCGGGCCGGTAGCCGTCGCGCGTCGCCCAGACGGTGACCGTACGGGCGCCCTGCCCGGCGGCGGCCGACCCCGGAGCGGCGAGTGTGGATTCAGTGGTGGCCGACCCCGAACCCGCGAGCCAGCCGCCCAGGCTGACCCCCGCACCGACCGTCCACAGGCCGGCCACGAGCGCCGCCACCCCGGTCAGCCTGGCGAGCCTGGTCCGCGAGACCCGCCGCAGGACCCAGCCGAGCAGCGCGAAGGCGGGCGCGGTGCCGAGAACGAACCCGGCCATCACCGCCGCGCCGCCCAGCGGCGAACCGCTGGAGACCGCGACCATCTCCATGCCGAGCGTCACGCCACAGGGGATCAGGATGGTCGCCGCGCCCAGCAGGGGCGCGCTGCGGGCCGCGCGCCTGGGGGTCTCGTCGCAGCCGGACCGCCGCCGGCGGAGCAGCCCGATCGCGTACGCGATGACCGTGATGCCCGCCGCCACCAGCAGCAGCGCCCGCACCTCCGGGGGCAGGCTGACAGCCGAACCGGCCAGACCGAGCAGCACTCCGGCGGCCGAGTAGGAGACCAGACGGCCCGCGAGGAACCAGGCCACGAGCACCGGATCGCGCGACGGCCGCTCGCAGCCGCCTGAGGTGAGACCCACGAGCAGGCCGCCCTGCACCGCCGTACAGGACGCGGTCCCCGCCACGAGTCCGGCGGCGAGCCCGCTGGCGAGGAGGGCGAAAGGCTGCACGCTCAGCCGCTGCTCTGGCCGCAGAACCGGGCGATCGGCTGCATACGGGTCCCCACTGCTCGACAGTCCCTAGAAGCAACGTAACGTCGCGAACCGGATGCGGCCAGTAACAGTTCTTTCACCCACCGGACGGTTTGTTCCTTCACCCACCGGACGGTCAGCTCTTGAGCACCGACATCCGCTCGAAGTACTCGTCGTCGGTCATCTCGCCGCGAGCGTACCGCTCGGCGAGGATCCGCTCCGCCGACCCCGTCGCTCTGACCTCGGTACGCCACCGGCCCTTCTGCCAGGCCCGGGCGCCCAGGGCGACGGCGGCCACCCAGAACAGCCCCCAGAGAACCGGAATGATCGGCCAGAAGCCAGCGCCCCAGCCCCAATGCGTCATCGTGTTCATGTCATCCAGGGTCGCCGCCGGATGAGCCCGGCGCATCAGACCCTCGGCGCGTCCTGAGCTCCACCCAGGGGAGTGTTCGGCCTCGTTCGTCGTACACCCCCAGTGGTATGGCCGCTACGCCCTGGCCTCGATCAGAAAACGGGTGGAACGGGCGACGAACGGCCCGTCTTCCTGGATGCGTTCGTGCAGCTCGCGCAGCTCTTTCCGGTAGCGGCCGACCGAGAAGCCCGGCACGATCCAGATGACCTTGCGCAGGAAGTAGATCACCGCGCCGATGTCCCGGAACTCCATCCGCAGCGACTCGGCCCGCAGATCGGCCACGGTGAGCCCGGCCTGCTCGGCCGCCGCCCTGGCCTTCTCGGGGGCGCGGCCGGAGCCGTCCTGCGGGCCCAGGAAGTATTCGCTCAGCTCGACGACACTGCGCGAGCCGACCTGCTGGGAGAAGTAGGTGCCGCCCGGCCTGAGGATCCGGGCGATCTCCGCCCACCAGGTGTGTACCGGATGGCGGCTGACGACCAGGTCGAAGGCGTCCGCGCGGAACGGCAGGCGCGGCTGCTCGTCGTCGGCCACCAGCGCCGCGCCGCGGCGGCGCAGCCGCCTGGCGGCCAGGGCGAGGTTGGGCGGCCACGACTCGGTGGCGACGGTGATCGGCGGGAGCTTCGGGACGCCGGCCAGGATCTCGCCGCCGCCGGTCTCGATGTCGAGCGCGGCCTCGGCCGTGGCCATCCGGCCGGCCAGGAGACGGGCGTACCCCCAGGAGGGGCGGGCCTCCGTCGCCCGGCCATCGAGCCAGGAGAAGTCCCAGCCGTCCACGGAGACCGATGCGGCCTCTTCGACCAGGTCATCGAACGTGCGGTCCATCGTTCGAGACTGTCAGGGGGGTGGCTCGCGATCAACTCGATTTCCACGACGTGCTAGCTCCGCACACCGCCCTTGCCTTCAGATGGCCAGCCGATCACGAACCTCCGTGCGGTCGATGCCAAGGTGGCCTTGCCTTCAGGCGGCCAGCCGATCGCGAACCTCTGTGCGGTCGATGTCGAGGTGGTCGATCAGCGCGGCCACAGGATCGGGCCGTCCTTGGGCGAGCAGGGCCAGCAGGAGCTGGGCCGGTGCGGCGGTGTTCCTGACCTTGCGAGTGGTCGCCTTGATCGACTGGTTGATCGCCGCCCGCGCGCTGGAGGTCAGCGCGGTGCCCGGCACCGCCGGATGCTTGCGCGGCCGGGCCGGCGGCACCTCGCCCACGTCGATCCCGAGCGCCCGCAGCGCCGCCCGGTCGAGCTCCTCCAGGGCCGCCCGCGCCCGGTCCAGATCCACGCCGAGCGCCCGGGCGGGGGCCTGACCCGGATCGCGCAGCAGCCCGAGCAGCAGATGCTCGGTCCCCAGCCGCCGATCACCCCTTTGCCTGGCCTCCTCCAGCGCCGCGGTCACGACTATCGCGAACGGGCTCTTCTCTATTCCAAACATACGAACCTCACTTCCCGTACTTCGCGTGCACCGACTGCCGTGACATGCCGAGCGCGTCGCCGATCTGCTCCCACGTCCACCCCTGCTCCCTGGCCAGGGCCACCGAGACGGCCTCGACCTGCTCGGCCAGCCGGTGCAGGGCGCCGACCGCGCGCAGCCCCATGGCGGGGTCGTTCGACTTGATGCGCTCAGAGAGTTCTCCCATGTCCACCCCGTCAGGCTAGATTGACAGAGTCGCGTTTGTCAATCTAGCCTGACGGCCATGGAAGAAGTGGTGATCATAGGAGCGGGCCCCGCCGGGCTCATGCTGGCGTGCGAGCTGCGCCTGGCCGGCGTCCGTACGATCGTGCTGGAGAAGAGAGCCGAGCCCGGCGACCTCCCCAAGGCCAACGGCCTGGGCGGGCAGATCGTCCAGTTTCTCGACTATCGGGGCCTGCTCGAACGGTTCAGCGCGGGCAGCCCGTTCGCCGGGCCCGCGCCGGGCTTCCCGTTCGGCTCGGTGCCCCTGAACTTCGCCGAACTGGGCGGCGATGTCCCGTTACACCTGCTGATGATCCAGCAGCCGCGCCTGGAGCGGCTGCTGGGCGAGCGCGCGGCCGAGCTCGGCGCCGAGGTCAGATGGGGCCACCGGCTGAGAACGCTCGCCCAGGACGACGAAGGCGTGACGCTGGAGGGTGACCACTTCCGGCTCCGGGCCCGCTATGTCGTCGGCTGCGACGGCGGCCGCAGTCTGGTGCGCGAACAGGCGGGCATCGGCTTCCCCGGCACGACGGACGACGAAGTGCTGCTGCTCGGCCACTTCAAGGCGCCTCACGCGTCCCTCTTCGACAGCCCGCAGGCCAAGGGCCTGCAGCCGGGCTGGAACCGCACCCCGAACGGCCGCCTGCTGCTGACCTCACTCCGGCCCGGCATCCACATCGTCGGCGTACGCGAGAAGGGGGCGGCGCGTGCGACGGCCGTCACGCTGGCGCGGTTCGAGGAGGCGGTGCGCCGGGTCATCGGCGTCGACCTGCCGCTCGGCGAACCCATCTGGCTGTCGAGCACCGTCTCTCAGGCTCGCGTCGCCGACCGTTACCGCGAGGGCCGGGTGTTCCTGGCGGGTGACGCCGCCCACCTGTTCCCCGCGGGCGGCTCGGCCCTGAACGTCGGCCTGATGGACACCGCCAACCTCGCCTGGAAACTGGCCGCCCACCTGCACGGCCACGCGCCGTCCGGCCTGCTCGACACGTACGACGCCGAACGCCGCCCGGTGGCCGCCCACACCCTGCGCCACACCCGCGCCCAGGCAGCCCTGGAACGCCTCACCGGCGAGGACGGCACGGCTCTGCGCGACCTCCTCGCGGAACTGTTCACCTTCGAGCAGCCCCTGCGCCGCCTCGGCGAAATGCTTCAGGGCTCCGACATCCGGTACGGCACGGCGCCCGTTGAGCGCACGGACGTTGGGGGTGCGAACGGCGGGGGCACGGGCGGCGAGCGGCACCCGCTGACCGGCCGGTTCGCCCCCGATCTGGCACTGACCACGGCGGACGGCCCGACCCGTGTGGCGGAGCTCACGCGATCGGCCGACTGGGTGCTCCTCGACTTGCGCTCCACGCCCCCGGACCTGGCCGGTGAGGGTCCGGTGGCGTCGGATCCAGGGGAACTGGTCGGCCAGGGTCCGGCGGCGTCGGACGGTGGCGAACTGGTCGGCCGGCATCCGATCCCCTTCGACCTGCGTGACCTGGTCCGCGATGGCCGTCTCCGGGTCGTCGGCGCGCACTGTGCTGCCCCGCCCGCCGACGCCCTGCTCATCCGCCCCGACGGTTACGTGGCCTGGGCAGGTACGGACGGCCTGCCCGAGGCGGTGACCACCTGGCTCACTCCTTGACCTGCTGATCTGACCTGCTGGTCGTGCTGGCGGAGTCGCTCGTTGGCTGGCACCCCCCACACCCGCGCCGACCGACCGGTGCCCATGGACGTCAATGAGCGACTGCCATGCCGAAGGGCACAGGCCCGAGCGCGCGGACGAGGCCGCCGACCATCAGCAGGAACGCCTCCGGCCCCCGCGCCGTCTCCACCCCACCGAGGTCGATGATCCACTCTGGCACCCAGCCCAACTCGGCCAGCAGACCGCCGACGACCTTCTTGGCGTCGGGGTCGTCCCCGGACAGAAAGGCGGTGGGCGGCGTGGCCGTCAGGGCCGGATCGACCATGACCGATGAGTGCATGGTGTTGAGCGTCTTCACCACGCGTACGTCCGGCAACGCCCGCTGGATCTCCTCGGCGAGGCTACTGCCCGGATAGAGAAGCGCCGCCGCGAAGCCGTACGAGTCGGATTCGGTGGCGTTGGCGATGTCGACCAGCACCTTGCCCGCCAACTCCGCCGCGAGCCCGGTCAACATCTCCACCGACACCTCGCCGGGCATGGCATTGATCACCACCTCCGCCGCCCCCGCCGCCTCACGCGGACCGGCGACCCGTACACCGAAATCGGCGGTGACCTTGTCCGGGGCACGAGAGCCCACGAGGACCTCGTGCCCCGCGTCGCGCAGCCTGCCGGTAAGGGCCCGGGCCACATTGCCCGAGCCGAGGACGGTGATCGTCGTCATGGTCTCTTCGCTCCTTGATCGGGCGGGGTTCGCCCTGTTCATGAGCGAAGTTAGGCGGTGCTACGGTCGAACGGCAGTACGCACTTCAAAGTGTCCAGCGCACGCGAAGGGATGCCATGACCACGCGCACCGCCGCCCAGCGGCGCGTCGACGGCCGGGCCTCATACCAGGCCCGCTTCGCCGCCTGCCCCGCCAACCGGCTGATCGACCGCATCGGCGACAAGTGGGTAGCGGTCCTGCTCAACGAACTCGCCGATGGCCCGCGCCGCTACGGCGACCTGACTCGAACGATCGCGGGCGCGAGCCAGAAGATGCTCACGGAGACCCTGCGCCGCCTCGAACGCGACGGGTTGATCTCGCGTACGGTCACCCCCGCGGTGCCGGTACGCGTCGACTACGCGCTCACCGAGCTGGGCCGGAGCCTGCTGCCCGTGATGGAGGTCATGAAGCAGTGGGCCGAGCAGAACATCGACCGGATCGACAGCGCCCGCGAGGCGTACGACGCACGCGACCACTGAAACCCATCACCCGCTCCACAAGCAAGGCCTTCTCTTATGGGCGCTTCGCGCTCAAGAGCTCAGACAGTGTTCAGTGGGGGCGCGGCCCCCACACCCCGCTCAAACTGCATCGCCTTCGCGTTCATGGGGCGCTTCGCGCCGATCAAGCTTCAGACAGCGTCTATTGGGGCTTCGCCCCTGAATCGAGGGGCTACCGCCCCTCGAGCTCCCGACTGCGCGGCCGTCTGGTGTGGTTACTTCGTTGACCCGAGTCGAATCTGGGTGAACTTTGACGTCGACGGTGAACCGGCGCAGGAAACGGTCAGCGCGTCTATCCCGATTCGGGCGTTAACTGCCACCGTTTCGTGAAATCGTGGTAGATAAAGCGTGACGGCTCCTTCGGAAAAGCCGCAGCTGCAAATCGACAAACTTCTGAGGCGGAGGTAGTCTCCTTTTCATACGGGAGGAAGTTGCTTCGGCTGCTTCCTCCCTTTCGCGTGCAGCAGTTTGCTATCCCTTGGATCCTCTTTGTGAGTGTCGCAGATCTATCAAAGGACTTGCTGTCAATGCTACGATGGGATGTTTGGCTCATGAGAAAGTTTCGAGCGAATAGCGGCGCTTAGGTTTCAATAGCGACGGTTCGGCTTGGATCAGACCGCGTGCAGTCGGGGGTTTTCGCACGCGCCTGCCGCTCGGACCGCTGTAAAGAGGCTGCGACGTGATATGGGAGTAGATGGGAAAGGCTGGTTCAGGGGGTATCACGATGCATCTGCGAGGCCAATCAGCAGGTACCTCTTCCGCTCCTGTCCTGTTGAAAGGGATATCGTCACTGTAACTTCGAGAGTCGCGATAATTTGCTTCTCATACCACAGTCTAAGTGATGGAACGAGATCCTCGCGAACCCTTCCTCTGATGACTCTATTATCCGGCGCAACGACCTCGAAAGCATTTCGCAGGCTACTGACGCCTTTCAATTCGCCTCTTACTACTTCCCTGTCTTCTGCGATACGCGTTCGTCGTAGAACGGACTGTATGCGGCGAGCACTTGGAGCGCCGATCGTTGCTGTTTCCTCTATGTCCCCCGATGGGGAGTAAAGGCTAAGATCAACCCCGAGCTCTTCGTCGGCAATGATCTTCATCAGGTCGTTGAGATGCTTATAGGTTCGAGGCCCGAGAGGATAGACATCGTCTACGAGTTCGTCCTCGTTCATGTCCGTTGCGCTAGCACTGCGAGCAACAGACATCAGTCGCTCAAGCGCAGCTATGGCGAGCGGTTGGGCGTCTGTATCGGCAGATGGAAAGAGCCCGATTTCTTCTGCCATAGGCATCGCAGGGCCTCGGACATGCAGGATAACGGAGCCTGGTGCGGCCGTATCCAGCGCTAGCGCAGTTTCTTGTCTGATATCCATGGGAATCGAGCTAAATGCCGTAGCGCTTCCTCTCAAGGCTTGCCCGATGGACGAAATCGTCTCTTGGAGTTCGTCAAGGAGCAATGCCGTTAAGTTAAGCCGCTGATGGGAGTTCTTCGAGTTTGATCGTTGGCGGGCTGGCGTGGGTGATGCTGACGTCAGCGGGACGTTTGAC
>NZ_JBEZYD010000048.1:0-93630 GCF_040638335.1 Nonomuraea sp. NPDC026600 | reverse complement strand
AGACAAACCCGACACCCACTAGAAAAGGATCAAGGCTAGGACCTGGGGGAATAACCTGCAACGAACCCCAGGGGAATTACGTGGCGTTCCACACCGAGGCCGGCTACACCACCGCCTTCCTCCTCAGCGGCATCCTGCTCGCCGTCGCCGGCGTGCTGTTCGCCCTGCTCGTCGACCCCGAACGCGACCGCCACAATCCCCTCAGGAGCGACCATGTCCCAGCCTGAAACACACCACCCCCCGCTGGACCTCACCCCAGACGAACTACTCAGCACCACCCGCGCGGTACGACGCAGGCTGGACGTGACCAAGCCCGTCCCGCGCGAGGTACTCCTCGACTGCACCCGCCTGGCCCAGCAGGCGCCCAGCGGACGCAACCGGCAACGCTGGGACTTCCTCTTTCGTCGCCGACCCCGCCCAGCGACGCGCCCTGGCCGACCTGTGGCGGCGCGGCCTGGCCAGCCCCGCCGCTCCGCAACCTCACGACGGCCCCAGCCGCCATGATTACACCGCCGAGGCAGGCTGGCACACTATCGCCGACAGCCTGCACCACCTCGTCGACATCCTGGACCAGGTACCCGTCCTGCTGGTGCCCTGCATCCAGGTCGGATCGCGGGCCGAACTCGACGATCCGGCAACACAGGCCGGAACCTGGGGCTCGGTGCTGCCCGCCGTGTGGAGCTTCATGCTGGCAGCCCGCAGCCGAGGGCTCGGCACCGTCTGGACCACCCCGCACCTCAACCACGAACGCCAGGCGGCCACGCTCCTCGGCCTGCCGTACGAGACAACTGTCCAATGCGCGCTCATCCCCATCGCCTGGACGATCGGCACGCAGTCAAGCCCGCCCACCGCGTCCCCGTCGCCGAGGTCGCGCACTGGGATTACTGGTAGATCTCACGAACGTAAGCCGAAATCCACATACAAGATCCCCTGGTCGGCGGCGCGGCCCGCGATTCTTATGATCCCGCCGCCCTCTGGGAGAGCTCAAACCTCGGCTCCGCGCGCTGAGACCGAGCCCCTGCGCAGGTCTACGCCGCAATAATTACGCTCTTGCCGCTCTCATAAACGTTCGTCCCGATCTCCCTCGACCTGCCCACCCTCACCGTGGACACCTCCGACGGCTACCAGCCCGACCTCGCTGCCATCGCCGCCTTCGCCATCCGACTCTCCTGCCGCGTCCAGAGCGTCGACCCCGACCACTAACCTGGTCTTCGCCGCAGTGATCGAGCGCTTCCGTCAGATCACAACCGTGCCCGGATCGGCTGTTCACAGGCCCAGCTCCCGTAGCTGGGCGGGGCGCAGCGGCCGCCAGCCGTCACTCAGCTTGGCCAGCTCCGCCTCCACATCCACGTGGATCGCCCCGAAGAAGTTGATATTGTCACTGTGCCCGGGTGAAATGTGGGCAAGCACGTCGTCGGGAACGTCGCGGCCCTGGCCCCGCAGGTCAATGACCGCTTTAGAATAATATTCTGTTGTCCACGTCACGACACAGTTGGTCAGCACGGTCAAACACCACGCCTGTTCGGTCTGCTGGGACAGGTGCGCCTTGGTGACGATGCCCTGCTGGGCGTAGTGCAGATCGCGGCGCAGCGCGTGCAGGGACTCGCCCTTGTTCAGCTGGCGGGTGATCTTCCTGCGGTACGCCGGATCCGACAGATACTTCGCGGTGTGGATCGTACGGCGCAGCATCCCCCACTCCTTCAGCGCGGTGGCCAGGGTGTTCTGCCGGGAGGCCGCCGACCACTTGCCGACGATCAACGAAGCGGTGGCCTGCCCGAACTTCAACGACCCCGCCATCCGCAGCAGGTCCGGCCACATCTCGGCGACCAGGGCCTCATTCCACCGCGCTCCGAGCAGCGGACCAGCGTGCGGATACAGCTTGCCGATCTCGGTCGGGGTGTCGTCGCGCACCAGGGTGACGCGGGTCAGGTCCCGCATCCGCGGGGTCAGCGCCTTGCCCACCAAGTCGAAGAGGGCAAAGTTAATGAGCGTGGCCCCGTGCGTATCGGTCGCGTGTTCGACGATCGGCAGGTCGGTGGCGTTGCCGAGGAACTCGTCCAGGGCGAAGTGGCCCTCCCGCGCCGTCGGCACGATGATCTTCGTGCCGTAGGTCGACCACTGGTCCGACACGTGGGTGTAGGTGGACAGCACCTGCCCGCCGTGGATGGTCATGGTCCGCCCGGTCACGCTCTTGCCGCGCACCGGGAAGCGTTGGCCGTCGGAGGAGGACATGGTGCCGCCACCGAATACCTTGGCCAGCGCCAGCCCGTAGTGGTGATCCACCACGCAGGTGTTGGCCTCACGCAGCGTCTCCTCCCGCACGTACCACTCCATCGTCCAGGCGAGGGTGTCGTAGGAGATGCCGCACGCCTCACTCATCTTGACCAACCCCAAGTTCGTGGCCTGGCTGATGAGCACCGCCAGGATGTTTCGCTTGAGCTCGGCCGAGGTGGCCAGCTTCTTGCCGCCGGCGTGGGTGAAGCAGTCCAGGAACCCGGTGCGCGCGTCCAATTCGATGAGCAAGGAGGCGATCGGCGCGAACGGCAGCATCCCGGCCAGCTCGTCTTTGAGCTCCTTGGCCTCGGCCGGGATGTCCTCGGCCGACAGCGGCGGGATCACCAGATGATCGTCGTCGTCCAGGCGGACCGCGCCGGTGTCATCGGGCAGGGCGCCGGCCAGGACCGTCTCCAGATCCGCCAGGGCGGCGTGCAGTTCCTCCTTGCCTTGCTCCAGCGCGTCGCTCGCCTTGCCCGGTTTGCGGACCAGCTGGCAGAACTCCGCCCGGCGCGGCTCCCATTGCTCGGGGGTGTACAGGTAGGTGGAGGGGTCGGCGTATCGGCGCGAGCCCGGCACGAACACATCCCCGCTGCGCAACCCGTCCCGCAACGCCAGCAGCACGCACAACTCCCAGTAGTGGCGAAAGGCGGTGTCATCGCCCGCCTTGCGGGCCTTCTCCAGGTAGTCGGCGTAGCGGGTGGGCACGAACGACAGCGGCGCGCCCTCGGGGACCTTACGGCCACCAGTGCGGTTCAGCTCCTTCAACACCGCCACCGCGCCCATCAGCTCGGTTGTGCCCGGCCCGCCGTGGAAGTCGATCGCCGCCAGCACCAGCGGGGTGAACTGCCGCAGGTAGGAGTAGGAGGAGGCCATCTCCGACAGGCGGCCGTGGTCCTTGGGCAGCGCCTTCCACCCGCCTGTGGTCACCTCCCGCAGCCTCCCCATCCCGATCCGCTCCCGCAACAGGCCGCCGACCTGCTCGTCGGGGACCCCGGGGTTGGCCAGCACCGGCAAGATCACCTGTAGCAGCAGCTGCCGGGCCTCCCCGGTCTTGGCCCGCTCCACCAGCGCCTCATCGGTCTTGGTCTTCGCCCGCGACTCTCGCGCCGAGACGGCTTGGTCGAACAACGCCACCACCTCATCCAGCTGGTCGATCGCGGCCTGGGCGACGAACGCCAGCAAGATCGGATACCGGCGTTCCCGGCGCCGCTCCAACCCCTGATTGGTGGAGCGGCGCGCCACCTGGGCCAGGAACCGGCGCCGTTCGTTCGGCAGCACCGACAGATCCAGCAAGCGCGCGTCCATCGCGCGCAGCCACGCCAGCTTGTCGATGGAGGTCTTCACCGCCGTCGCCGAGGCCTCGGTCGCGGGTTTGGTCAGCCACTCCAACCGCGTACACCCCAGCCCGGCATCGACCTTCAGCAGCAGATCCACATCCGAACGCACCTGCTCGGTCAGCAAGTGGGCCACCTTGTGCGAAGTCAACTCTCCCGCCGCCGCCCGGGCCGTGCCGACCATCTTCGCCAACGCGATCGCCCCGGGCCGAATCACCTTCGCCGACATCAGATACTCGCGAGCCAGATTGAACAACAACGTCGGGGAGTCGTGCTCCATGGCCCTGTCCTGCAGGAACTGCTCCAGTTCCTTCATCTCCTGGCTGTCGGTCGCGGCCTGTTTCCAGCCCAGGTACTTGGCGACCTGGCCCACGTGGTCGGACCGGGTCTGGGCTCGCTGCCCGTATCCCCGCAGCGCCCCTGGATACAGGCCCAACGCGGTCGCCAGCCGGGACACCGCCTCCGGCGGAGCCGCACTCACCTCATCGGGCACAAACCCCAGCCAGGGCAGCGTCGCGACCATCACGGCCATCCCGAGCCGATCGGCCGGGCCTCGTCCCCGACCCGGATCCACGAACGCCACATCCGCGGGCGTCAACGTGAAGTGCGTGATCAACTCATCGCGGCCGATATCCGGGAACGACCGCAACTGCTCCAACTGCTCGCGGGAGAACATCTTCTCCGACACCGAACCACCCCACGCTCTAGACCGGACAAACCGGTACAGAACGTAGCGGAAACGATCTCAGAGCCCCACGCCGACCCCGGCATCACCACAGGTCAGAGCTATATCTGTTGGATTCTTCGACAGGACTACCGGGACCCCTTGCGGGCCGCGGCGTCCAGCCCCTCCAAGGTCGCTTCGCGTTCGGTCTCGGCCATGGCGGCGAAGAATGCGAACAGCATCCGGCCGGGCCCGGCCGGATCGTAGATCCCGGCGAGCATCTCCAGGACCAGGCCGTGCGCGGTGAGGTGGTCGGCCAGGGCAGTGAGCTCGTCGGCGTCGCGGCCGATCCGCTTCATCTCGTACACGGTCAGGATGACGCGGCAGTGCGGGGCGTGCGCTTTGATCTGCCGGGCGGCGGCCAGGGCCTTCTCGAACTCGGGCCGGACTCTGACGCGGGTGAAGATCTTCTCGGAGAAGATCTTGTCGCGGCCGATGCAGTGCGCGGTCAGGGCGTCGAGCTGGGATTGCAGCTCTTGGGTGAGGGAGGAGCAGCGGGCGTAGCCGATGCGGATGTCGGCCGCGGGCCGATCGGCATGGCCGGGGGCGGGCGGCGGGGTGCCGGGCCGCCACGGCTGGCCTGGCCCGCGGTCGGCGGGGGTCTGGATCGGGCCGGGCCGGCCGCGGTCTCACGACAGGCATGCAGTCATGTGACGCAAGCACGGCCCGCCACGACGGCCGAAGATACGGACACGGCGCTTTCCGTCCGCACTCCTGCGGTCGAGCGAGTCCGGAAAGCAAGGGAAACGCGATGACACTCACGAGCCTGGCCCGCGCCACCGCCACCATGATGGTGGTGGCCGTCGCCGCGACGACCCTCACCGTAGGACCCGCCGCGGCCGTCACCACCTTCACCTGGCAGGACATCCAGGGGCAGTTCGACAACGACCCGGCCAACGGGGCCGTGGCCTGGACCTGGATCTGGAACGGCAGGCCCGACGGCCGCTTCGCCATGATCGAATACGAGTACTACGACGGGACCTTCGGAACGCTCGGCACCACAGTGGGGACCAGTTCGAGCGCGAACGTGCCCAAGGACATCTGGAGGATCAGGGCGGGATACCGCATCCCTTCGGGCTGGATCTACTCGCACTGGCAGTACTGAACCGTAGCCCCCATGCCATGACCAGCCTCGGCCGCTACGTCCGCCTCGGCTAGGAAACCTCCGCCCGCATCACCGCCGAGCACGACCCCGCCAACCGGCGCCGCGTTCGCTGATCAGGTCTGGCTCTCGCAGATCAGAGCCCATTTGGCGGCCAGTGCCGCCGCTCACGTACCCGCGCTCGCCACCGTGGCGATCCGGGAGCGCGGGTCGGCCAGTAGCCGGCCGGTGGGCGGGGTGACCAGGGTGGTCGCGATGATATCGGCGAACTCCGCGGGGCCGAATCCGCGCGTGGCGCGCGCCGGGATACCGATGGGTCGACCGGAGGAGATTATCGAGGGCCGCGGGTCGAATGGGGCGGCGTTGCGGTTGACGGTGATGCCCGCCGCTCGGACGTCGTCGGCGAGCAGCCGTCCGGCGAGGATGTTTTTAGGGAGAGTTGCTCCTTCGGCGCCTCGCCGCGACAGGCAGGCGAGGGCTCTCCCGCTCCGGTAGATACGGCGCGATATTCAGTTGGTGAGGAACTATGCGAGTTCATCGCCGTAGAAGGTGCTGAAGGAATTGACCGGTTCTCGTGGGGTGCGGTGCCGATTGAGGTGGTGGTCGGGGTCGGCATGCCCCAGTGCGAGCCCGCAGACGACGATGTGCTCCTCGGGTATGCGCAGGTGTTCGCGCAGCACCGGATAGAAGTCGATGAACGACGCCTGCGAGCAGGTGTCCAGGCCGGCCTCCCGGGCCGCGAGCATGAGCGCTTGCAGGAACAGGCCGGCGTCCACGAGTGCCCCCGCGAGGGGATGCCGGCTGACGGTGAGGATGATCCCGACCGGTGCGCCGAAGAACTCGTAGTTGCGCCGGTGATGGCTGAGCCTGCCCGCCGTGTCCTCCGGGGCGAAGCCGAGCGTGTCGCGATACAGGCCCTCCCCGAAGCGGCGTCGGCGTGACAGGTACGGCTCCGCCCACTCGTCGGGCCGGGGCTGGTACGGGTATTCGGTCTCCGGCACCCGCTCGCCGTCGTCGTGCGCGCGGAGGACCGCGGCGCTGAGGCGACGCTTGGCCGCACCGGTGATGACGTGCACGTGCCAGGGCTGGGTGTTGGCGTTGCTGGCCGAACGAGCGGCCAGGGCCAGCAGCCGGTCGATCTCGGCCCGCGGGACGGCCTTCGGCAGGAAGGCGCGCACGCTACGACGGCCGAGCAGCGCCTCCTCGACCGTCGCCGCGGACATCGTCAGTTCGTCCACGGGTCGCATCTCAGGCGGCGGGTGGGGTGATGTCGTACGAGATGCGCCCGGCGGGCAGGTAGAACAGGGCGATCAGCGCGCCCCCCTTGACCTCGGGGTAATGGTGGCTGCTGGGCCCGGGCGCGGTCCAGCCCGCGCCCGTCCATCCTCGCGGGCCGATGAGCCGGGCGCCGGGGTCGAGCGGGATGACGACGTTGAGCTCGCCGTAGGGATGCTGGTGGTACTGCCCGCGGTAGGGCTCCTGGCTGTCCATGTACACGGCCGTGATGCTGAAGTAGTTCAGTTCCTCGCTCGGTTCGGCGATCCGGCTGCGCCGGTACTTGGGGCCGTCGACTTCGATGTTGGCCGCCCACCCGTCACGGACGCCGTCGTTGATCATGCGAGCGAGGTCGTCGTACAACGGCGTGCCCGGACCGTAGGTCTCGTTGAGCCAGATCTCGAGGTCCTCACCGGCGGTGCGGTTCTTGATCTCGTCGAGGAACGGGATGCTGCGCTCGATCAGGTCGTGCGGGGAAGTCATGGAAACTCCTTGCGTTCGATTGCCGCACAGAGGTTCAAGAGATACTGTGAGGCGGAGCTGTGATGATCGGGAGGGATGGCGGCATGGGACGTCTGGCGGACAAGGACCACGCGGAGCGGCAGGAACGCCAGCTCGCGAACGCGCCGAACGCGGCGGACTTCTCCGAGGCGCTGGCACGGGGTCTGGCGGTGCTGTCGGCGTTCGGGCCCGACCGGCGGCGTCTCACGCAGGCCGACCTCGCGCGCGAGCTGGACCTGTCGCGGGCGACGGTGCGGCGGGCGGTTCTGACGCTGGAGCATCTCGGCTTTCTCGTGGTGGACGGCCGCACGTACGAGCTCACACCGCGCGTCCTCCGTCTGGCCAGCGGCTATCTCACGTCGAACGTGGCAGGTGTGATCATGCAGCCGGTGTGCGACCGGATCTGCGGGGAGTTGGGCGAGGCGTGTTCCGTCGCGGTGCTCGACGGCCCGGACGCCGTGATGATCGCCCGTTCCGTGCCGAACCGGTTGCTCCAGATCGGCAGCGGGATCGGCTACCGCACCCCGGCCGCGATCTCCTCGCTGGGCAAGGTGCTTCTCGCGCACCTGCCGCCGGAGGAACGCGCGGCCAAGCTGGCGCAGGTCCCCGACGCTCCCTCGGGTGAGGTTCTCGACCGCGTCCTGCGCGACGGCTACAGCTACGTGGCCGACGACGTGGAACGCGGCGCCCACTCGATCGCCGTGCCGCTGCGCCGCTGGGACGACCGTACGATCGCCGCACTCCACGTCGGATGCCGGATCGAGCAGATCTCCCCGGAGGTCATGCACGGCGATGTCCTCAAGGTCTTGAGGGAAGCCGCCGAGGAGCTCCACCACCAGCTCATGTGACAAGGCCGGGCTCCCGGTGGATCGCTGAGGGGCGGGTGGCGGCGTCGTAGGCGGCGTGACCGCCGACGGCGCCGACTCCGCTGTCGCCGGCGGGTTCGAAGACGCGGTCCGGGCCGCCGCCCTGCCATTGGTTGATCCAGATGATCCCGGCGGGGAGGGTTTCGGCGGCCTTCGCGTGCGCGGGGTTGTTCGTGTAGATCGTCGCGGCCAGCCCGAACCGCGACCGTCCGGCGAGCCGCAGCCCGTCCTCGAACGAGTCGCACCGGCGCGAGCGGGCCGAAGGTCTCCTCGGTCATGACGAGCATCGTGTCGTCCACATCGGTCAGGACCGTGGGCGGGTAGTAGAAGCCCTTGCCACCTGGAAGCACGCCTCCGGTGTGCACCTTGGCCCCGTGTGCCACGGCGTTGGTGACATGGGCGTGCACGAGGTCGCGCTGGCGTGCGTCGACCAGCGGGCCCAGCAGCTTCGCCTCGTCGTCACCGTCGCCGAGCGTGTAGGTCTCCGCCGCCGTGACCAGCGCGTCGATGAACGGGGTGGCGATGTCGCGGTGGACGTAGATCCGTTCCATCGAGGTGCAGATCTGCCCCGTGTTGACGAACGCTCCGTGGGCCACGGCTCGGGCGGTGACGACGGGGTCGACGCCGGTGTCGACAATGACCGGGTCCTTGCCGCCGAGCTCCAGAAGCGCCCGGCGCAGCCCGTGGCCGGCCTTCGCGCCGACCGCGCGGCCGACCGGGACCGAGCCGGTGAAGTGGATCAGGCCGACGCCGGGATGCTCGGTCAGGGGTTCGCCGGCCCGTCCGTCGCCGAGGACGAGGTTCGCGACTCCGGGCGGCAGCGTCAGCAGCTCGAACAGGCGGGCCGTCGACAGGGGTGACTTCTCCGACGGTTTGACGACGATGGTGTTCCCTGCGGCCAGCAGGGCGCCGACGGCTGAGAGCACCGCGGCGATCGGGAAGTTCCATGGCGTGATGACGGCCGCGACCCCAAGGGGATTGCGGATGATCCGGGTGGTTCCGCCTCCCTCGTGCACGATGGACGTCTCGAAGGAGTAGGTGGCGGCGTCGGCCAGGCTCGCCTTGAGCGCGGCGACGCCACCCGCCACGAAGAAGCGGCCGGCCGCGGCCGGCTTGCCCATCTCCTGGCATTCGAGCTCGGCCAGCTCGGCGGCGTGCTCGGCGATGCCGTCCGCCCATGCCTCCACCAGACGTACGCGTTCCGCGACCGGATACGCGTGCCATTCCGGTTGTGCCACCGTGGCCGCGGCGACGGCCTTGTTCACATCCAGCGGCGATCCGGCGGGAAACCGGGCGACGGCCTCCTCCGTCGCCGGATTCACCACCTCCAGCCTGGCGGGGTCGGCGGACTCGACCCACGTGCCGCCGATGAAGTTGCGCAGCGGTGTCACGCTCGTTCTCCTCATTGTTCCGTCACTGTTCAGTCCAGAAGGTCGGCGATCAGCTCGCCGGCCATGATCGCCGCGAGGTTGGTGTTGGCGCGGGGCACCGTTGGGAAGATCGAGGCGTCCACGACGCGGAGCCCGTCCACGCCGAGCACGCGGCAGGCGGGGTCGACCACCGTGGAGTCCTCGTCCGGGTCGCCCATGCGGCAGGTGCTCGTCGCGTGCTGGGCGTCGAACGCGGTGGCGAGCAGGTAGTCGTCCAGTGCGGCGTCGTCGTCGAGGACGGCGAGCAGCGCCGTGTTGAGCCGGTCGGGCGAGAACGCCGTGATCGATTCGACTTCCTTGCTGCGCACCAGGTCCATGAGCTGCCTCGTCGCGGTACGCATCCGACGCAGGTCACGCTCGTCGGAGAGCATCCGCTCGTGGACCTCTGGCTGGACCGTGGGATCGGCCGAGACCAGGCCGACGGAGCCGCGGGAGTAGACCTGGTTGACCCACAAGCCGAAGGCGCCGGCGCCGAAGTGCAGCTCGGCGATCTCCATGGCCAAGACGTTCTGGTTCCCCGCCATGACGAGGATGTCGTTCTCCTGCCCGGCCGGATCGTCGCTAGTGTAGCGGATGCACACGTTGGTGTGCCGGGCATCGGGGCTCTTGACCGCCGAGGCCTCGTCGAGCGGAATGCCGATGAAGACCACGGGATGGTCCTGCAGCCCCTGCCCGACAGGCAGGTCGGCGACCACGTCGACGCCCAGCGACCGCAACCGGTCCGCCGGGCCGACGCCCGAGCGCAGCAGGACCGCCGGCGAGTGGACCGTGCCGGCGCTCAGCACGACGAGGTCCGCGTACTCGCTGGTCAGCTCGCCGTCCGCGAGGACCCGCACGCCGACCGCCCGGCCGCCGGAGATGATGACCTTGTCGACGAGCGCGTCACCTCGGACGGTGAGCGTGCCGAGGTCCCGTGCCGGTTCCAGGTAGGCGTCGTTGGTCGTCACCCGGCGGCCGAAGCGGGAGTTGATGGGATAGGGCGAAACCCCGCTGGCACCTGGGGCGTTCACGTCGGGCGCCCAGCCGTACCCGGCCGCGCGCGCCGCCTCGTGCAGGGCGTGGTCCACCGCGCCCCAGGCCGCCTGCGGCGTCCGGTAGATCGGGATCGGGCCGCCACGCCCGTGGTAGGACTCGTCGCCGAACTCCTCGTCGTCCTCGAGTCGCGCGAAGTACGGCAGCACGTCCCGCGGGGA
Source organism: Nonomuraea sp. NPDC026600 (assembly GCF_040638335.1). Classification (NCBI taxonomy): domain Bacteria; kingdom Bacillati; phylum Actinomycetota; class Actinomycetes; order Streptosporangiales; family Streptosporangiaceae; genus Nonomuraea; species Nonomuraea sp. NPDC026600. The sequence continues at coordinate 82,928 of NZ_JBEZYD010000048.1, read as the reverse complement.
CCAGCCCGAGCAGCCCATACGCGCCCAGTCCGCGAAATCCGCCATCGGGGGGCGGATGGCGATCTGACCGTTGACCGCCGAGCTGCCACCGACTCCGCGGCCTCGCCAGAACGGCGCCGGCGCCTGCCGGTCGGTGCGCGTCGCCTGCAACCCCTGCCAGACGAGGCGTTCCGTCGCCGCCGGGTCCATCAGCGCGCGCATCGGATTCGGCGAACGCCAGACCTCGGGCATGTCCCGCGAACGGTAATCCGGGCCGGCTTCGAGGAGCAGAACCCGTTTGTCCTGGGCGGCCAAGCGTGCCGCGAGCGCTGCCCCCGAAGACCCTGCCCCCACCACGATCACATCCCAACGCGTCCTGTTCATGACCCCTCCTGCGGTGTGTTCGATTAACGAACCAAAGTTCGTGTCTATGGCCAGGCCACCGTACGACGTGACGCGCCCCATGCGCAACGGCCTATTTGACGGGCGCTAATGACGGAGTGTGATGAGAACTTCCGTTCATCTGCCCATTGCGATCCGGACATCCTGGACTTACGCTCTCTCCATCATCGCACATTCGTGCGACAATCGAACATTTTCTACGGCGGTGCCCGCTGCCGGAGGGAGCAAGATGCCCCGAGAAGAAGACGTCCTGACATCGCTGCCCGAGATCGTGCCGGGGTTGGAGGATCTCTACCGGGACCTGCACGCGCACCCGGAGCTGGCCTACACCGAGCACCGCACGGCCGCGATCGTCGCGGGGCGCCTGCGCGAATGCGGCTTCACGGTCACCGAGCACGTCGGTGTCACCGGCGTGGTGGGCCTGCTGCGCAACGGCGACGGCCCGACCGTGATGCTGCGCGCGGACATGGACGCCCTCCCGGTCGAGGAGAAGACCGGCCTCGACTACGCGAGCACGGCGACCACGACCGGTGAGATGGGTGAGATCGTTCCGCTGATGCACGCCTGCGGCCACGACATGCACGTGACCTGCCTGCTCGGCGCGGCACATCTCATGTCCTCCTCGCGGGAGCACTGGTCCGGCACGCTGGTGGCCCTGTTCCAGCCCGCGGAGGAGGGCCGGGGCGGGGCGAAGCGGATGATCGCCGAGCGGCTCTTCGAGCTCACGGGGAAGCCGGACGTGGTGCTGGGCCAGCACGTGTTCCCCTTCCTGGCGGGCACGATCGGTTACCGCGCCGGTCCGATCCTGGCCGCCTCCGACGGTTACGAGGTCCGGCTGTTCGGCCGGGGGGCGCACGGCTCGCGGCCGGAGGCCGGGGTCGACCCGGTGGTGCTCGCGGCCTCGGTGGTGATGCGGCTGCAGACCATCGTCTCCCGCGAGGTGGCCGCGCACGAGCAGGCGGTGCTGACCGTCGGCGCGATCAACGCCGGCACCGCGGCGAACATCATCAGCGACCACGCCGACCTCAAGCTCAGTGTCCGCACCTTCGACCGGGAGGTGAGCGCGCGGGTGCTGTCCTCGGTCCGGCGCGTCATCGAGGCCGAGTGCGTCGCGTCCGGCTCCCCCAAGCCGCCGGAGTTCGCCGAGCTGTTCGGCTTCACTCCGACCGTGAACGACGAGGCCGCGACCGAGCGGGTGGTGCGCGGCCTGCGCGCGCGGTTGGGCGCGGACGCCGTACGGGAGATCGCGCCGATCATGGGCAGCGAGGACTTCGGCGAGTTCGGTGCGGCCGCCGGCGCGCCCTATGTGTTCTGGGCCCTGGGCGGCGCCGACCTGCAGGCGTACGCGGCGGCGGAGGCGGCGGGCGTGCTGGAGGAGGAGATCCCGTCCAACCACTCGCCGCTGTTCGCGCCCGTCATCCAGCCCACCCTCGGCACCGGGGTCATCGCGCTGGTGACGGCATCCCTGCAATGGCTGGGCGGCACGCCATGACCGGGCGGGGGTTCAGCAGCGACAACGCCGCCGGCGCGCATTCCCTGGTGCTGGCCGCGATCACCGAGGCCAACAGCGGGCACGCACCCGCGTACGGGGGCGACGCGTGGACCGCGCGGGCGGAGGCCATGCTCGCCGAGAACTTCGGCCGGGGCAGCCAGGCCTTCCTGGTGTTCAACGGCACCGGCGCCAACGTCTCGGCGCTCGCCTCGATCCTGCGGCCGCATCAGGCGGTGGTGTGCTCGTCCGACGCGCATCTCCACACCGACGAGTGCGGGGCGCCGGTCCGCTTCACCGGCAGCACCGTGCTCCCGGTTCCGGCCGAGCGCGGTCTGCTGACCCCTGAGGCCGTCGAGGCCGCGATCGGGCCGGGCGGGCGTGGCGAGCACCAGATCGTGCCCGCCGTGCTGTCGCTCACCAACGCCTCCGAGCTCGGCACCGTTTACCGGCCCGACCAGGTCGCCGCACTGGCCGAATGGGCGCACTTGCGCGGGTGGGTGGTGCACATGGACGGTGCCCGGCTGGCGAACGCGGCGGCTTCGCTGAACTGCTCACTGGCGGAGGTGAGCACCGGAGCCGGTGTCGACGTGGTCTCCTTCGGAGGCACCAAGAACGGGATGCTCTTCGGCGACGCCGTGGTGTTCGGCGCGACCCCGGCTGGAGCCGCCGCGGCCCGCGACTACCGATACGTGCGCAAGCAGTCGACGCAACTGGCGTCCAAGATGCGCTTCCTCGGGGCACAGTTCGTCGCGCTGCTCACCGGCGATCTCTGGCGCCGCAACGCGGCGACGGCCAACGCGGCGGCGTCGTATCTCGCCGAGCGGATCGCCCAGGTGCCGGGCGTGCGTATCGCGTATCCGGTGCAGGCCAACGCCGTGTTCGCCACGATGCCGCCGGCGATGCGCATGCCGTTGGCCGATGAGTTCCGGTTCCACGTCTGGGACGAGCAGGCCGATCTCGTCCGGTTCGTCTGTTCGTACGACACAGAGCTCGCCGACATCGACTCCCTGCTGTTGCGGGCGGCCCTCCTCGAAGGAAGTGCATCACCATGACGGCGACCACTGCCGAACAAGACGCGCCGAAGACGTTTCTCGGCCAACCCCGCGGGCTGGCGACGCTGACCGGTGTCGGGATGTGGGAGCGGTTCTCCTTCTACGGCATGCAGGTCGTCCTGCTGTACTACCTGTTCTTCTCGGTGTCCGAGGGAGGGCTCGGCCTGTCGATGGCGGCGGCCACCTCCGTCGTCGGCGCCTACGGCGGCCTGGTGTACCTGTCGACGGTCTTCGGCGGCTGGGTCGCCGACCGGCTGCTGGGCTCCGAGCGGACGCTGCTCTGCAGCGCGGTGCTGATCCTGCTCGGGCACGTCTGCCTCGCCGTCGTCCCCGGACTGACGGGAGTCTGGATCGGGCTGTGCCTGCTGGTCCTGGGCAGCGGCGGCCAGGTGGGCAACGTGACCTCGCTGGTGGGGTCGCTCTACGACGCTCGGGACCGGCGCCGTGACCGTGGTTTCCTGCTCTTCTACATGGGGCTCAACGCCGGAGCCCTGGCCGGGCCGATCCTCACCGGGCTGACCCGGACGCGGCTGGGCTTCCACTACGGGTTCGGGCTGGCCGCGATCGGCATGGCCATCGGACTGACCATCTACGCGGCCGGGCGAAAGAACCTGCACGCACGCGGGCGCGTCGTGCCCGATCCGCTGTCGCGGGCCGGCGCGATGCGGGCTTTGGGCGTCGGCACGCTGATCGCGGTCCTGGTCGCGGCGGGTGCGGTGACCGGTGTGCTGTCGGTGCGGCACCTGGCGACCATCGTCACCGTCGTGCTGCTGGGCCTCATCGTGGGCTACTTCGTGACCATGCTGCGCAGCGGCAAGGTCACCGGGGAGGAGCGGCGCCGGCTTTATGCGCTCATCCCGATGTTCCTGGTCAACTGCGTGTTCTGGACGCTTTACCAGCAACAGTTCACCGTCCTGCAGATCTACGCCGCGACCCGCGTCGATCTGCGGGTCCTCGGCTTCGCCATGCCGCCGGAATTCTTCAACTCCGCGGTGCCGGTCTTCGTCATTCTCTGTACGCCGCTGCTGGTGTCGCTGTGGACGAGACTCGGTCCGCGCGAACCTTCGACCCCGGTGAAATTCCTGGTCGGCATCCTCTGCATCGGCGTCTCGTTCCTGCTTTTCACGCCGATGGCCGCGAGCCACGGCGCGGTCAACCCGCCGCTCGCACTCGCCGGGATCCTGCTGGTCTTCACCCTGGCCGAGCTCTTCGTGTCGCCCGTACAGCTGTCACTGTCCACCAAGCTCGCGCCCCAGGCGTTCCGCACCCAGATGGTGGCCCTGTGGTTCTTGTCCACCGCGGCGGGCTCGGCCGCGGCCGGCGCCCTCGCCGCGCTCTATTCCCCCGCCGGTGAGACCGGCTACTTCTCGATCTCCGGTATCGCCTCGATCCTGGTCGGCGCGTTGTTCGCGCTGACCATTCCCTGGACCAAGAAGATGATGGCCGGCGCTCGCTGAGATCAGCGCCGGCAGGAAAAGAGGAACCGTGTTCACCCATCACGACTCGCTGTACCTCGGCGGCCATTGGGCCGCCCCCGCATCCGACGCGCGAATCGCCGTCGTCTCGCCCAACACCGGAGAGACGATCGGCGAGGTTCCCGAGGCGGTGCACGCGGACGCCGACGCCGCCGTCACGGCCGCGAGACGCGCGTTCCCCGGCTGGCGTGACCGCGACCGCGCCGCCGCGCTGCGTCGCTTCGCCGACGCGATCGAAGCCCGCAAGGACGGCTTCGCCCACCTCGTCGCGGCCCAGAACGGCATGCCGATAGCGTTCGCGTCCCAACTGGAGGCCAACTTCCCGGCCACCTTGCTGCGCTACTACGCCGACCTGATCGCGGACGACCAGGAAGAGGCCAGACCTGGACTGCTCGGAGGGACCGTCCGGGTCCGCAGGGAGCCGCTCGGTGTCGTCGCGGCGATCGTGCCGTGGAACTTCCCGCAGACCCTGGGCTTCATGAAGATCGCGCCCGCGCTGGCCGCCGGGTGCACGGTGGTGGTCAAGCCGTCGCCCGAGACCGTGCTGGACAGCTTCCTGCTGGCCCAGGCCGCGATCGACGCGGAACTGCCCGCCGGTGTGCTCAACATCGTGCCCGGCGGACGGGACCTGGGCGCCTACCTCGTGACCCATCCGGGCATCGACAAGGTGGGGTTCACCGGTTCGACAGCGGCCGGGCGGGAGATCGCCGAGAAGTGCGGGCGACTGCTGCGCCCGGTCACCCTCGAACTCGGCGGCAAGTCGGCCGCGATCGTCCTCGACGACGCCGACCTGGACCTCGGCGCGATCGGACAGGACCTGTTCCTGGCGACATTGGCCAACAACGGGCAGACCTGCTACCTCGGCACCCGGGTGCTCGCCCCGCGTGCCCGGTACACGGAGGTCGTCGACACTCTCACCGAGTTCGCCGCCTCGCTGAAGGTCGCCGACTCACTCGACCCGGACGCCCAGATCGGGCCGATGGTCAGCGCCCGGCACCGCGAGCGCGTGGAGGGCTACATCGCCAAGGGCCGCGCGGAAGGCGGCCGCGTCACCACAGGCGGAGGCCGGCCGGCGGGCCGCGACCAGGGCTGGTTCGTCGAGCCCACCGTGTTCGCCGACGTGGACAACGACGCCACCATCTGCCAGGAGGAGATCTTCGGCCCGGTGCTCGCCGTGATCCCCTACCGCGACGAGGACGAGGCCGTCCGCATCGCCAACGACTCGGATTTCGGCCTGGGCGGCTCGGTCTGGTCCGCCGACCCGGAGCGCGCGCTGAGACTGGCCCGGAGGATCGAGACAGGGACGATCGGTGTCAACCGCTACCTGCCCGACCCGGCGGCGCCCTTCGGCGGCGTCAAGGCCAGCGGCATCGGCCGCGAACTCGGCCCCGAGGGGCTGGCCGCCTACCAGCAGCTCAAGTCCATCTACTGCTGAGGTCGGCTCCCCCGGGAGCAGACCGCTGACACCCACAAGACGCAGCGCAAAGGATAGTTCGACCATGACCGAGTTCAACCCCGCCGACATTCGCGTGATCGCCTGCGACATCTTCGGCACCACCTTCGACTGGCGTACCGGCGTCGCCGACCAGGTATCCCAGGTCGCCGCCGAGCAGGGCGCGGCGATCGACGGCGGTGAGTTCGCCGACGCCTGGCGAGAGCGATACCTGCCGTCCATCCAATGCGTCAATCGCGGCGAACGCGACTGGGCCCACCTCGACACGCTGCACCGCGAATCCTTGGACGACCTGCTGGAGACCCGCGGCATGGCCGGCGCGTTCGACGAGGCCGCCCGCCGGCGCATGGTCCGCGCGTGGCACCGGCTGCCCGCCTGGCCCGACGCGGCTTCCGGGCTGGCCCGGCTGCGCGGACGTTACGTCGTGGCGGCACTGTCGAACGGCGGTTTCGCGCTGCTGACCAACCTCGTCAACAGCACGCACCTGCCCTTCGACTGCGTCCTGTCGGCCGAACTCGCCCGCACGTACAAGCCCGCGCCGGCCCCCTACCTGACCGCCGCCAACCTGCTCGACGTCGAGCAGGACCGGATCCTCATGGTCGCCGCCCACACCTGGGACCTCGACGGAGCCCGCCAGGCCGGGCTGCGCACCGCGTTCCTGGAACGGCCCCTGGAGAAAGGACCCGACCGCCCCGCCGACCGCGCCGCCGACACCACCAGCGACCTCGCCGCCACCAGCTTCGACGAGCTCGCCGACAAGCTCGGCTGCTGAAGCGTTCTTTATCTCGTACTTGGTCTGGTCCCCTAGGTGGGATCGCACGGTGACAGGCTCTTCATGTTGGGGACGAGCCGCGCCCACTCCTGCGGCTCGGGCACGGAGGCGATGTCGCAGGCACGGCGGAGCGCCGCGCCTTCGTCCAGGTCCCACCAGCGGAGCGTGCCGTGCGCTCCGATGACGGCCAGGCGGCCGGAGGCGAAACCCAGCGCCCGGACGGCGCCCTGGCGGGTGGACAGCGCGAACAGCTCGCGCCGCCCCTGGACCTGCCAGAGCCGCACCGTGCCGTCGTCGGAGCCGATCGCCAGCACGGTGCCGTCCGCGCTGTAGGCGAGTGCCGTGATCGGCGAGGTGCCGGCCATGAGGAGCTGCCGCGACGCGGGATCGCCGAGCCGCCGCACGTAGACGGCCCGGTCCTCGCCGGTCGTCAGCGTCCGCACGCCGGGGTCGAACGCGAGCGCGCCCACGGTCCCGGACGCCGTCCATGTGTCCATCCTGATGGCTTGACCTGTGGTGATGCGCCACACCAGGATCTCGTCGCCATAGCCGCCCGCCACGAGGTCGCCGGCGGGGTCGATGGTGACCCGGCTCCGGTCTCCGGCTCCGGGGCCGGGGTGGTCGAGCCGGTAGAGCTCGGTGCGGTGCCGGAGATCCCAGACGCGGATCCGTCCGGCGTCCGCGCCGGCCACCAGCAGGTCGCCGTCCTTCCCGCCCCTGGCCAGGCCGCTGATCGGCGGGTACGGCAGAGGCAGTTGCCCGCACAGTCCTGTGGCGGCGGCCGGTCCGCCATAGCGGACGACGCCGTCCACGGCGCCGGTGACCAGCCCCCAGGGCCCCCATGCCGCCGCGACCGATTCCGGCTCGGGGCAGCCGCGGACCTCCCAGCCCGCGGTGTCCCAGATGGCGCCGGTCGTGTCGGCGGCGGCGCTGACCAGCAGCGTGCCCCGGCGCGGGAAGGCGACCGCGTGCACGGGGGCGCTGTGGCCGGTCAGCTCGGCGAGCCGGCGACCCGCCGCCACGTCCCACAGCAGGATCCGCTGGTCCTCCCCCGCCGTGGCGAGCAGCCGGCCGTCGCCACGGAAGTCGAGGTCCCACACGGTGCCGCGGTGCCCGGTCAGCACGCCCGACGGGTGCCAGTCGGATGTACGCCAGAGCCGGACGGCACCGTCGTCACCCGCGGCGGCCAGCCGGGTGCCGTCCGGGCTGAAGGCGACGTCGCGCACCGCGTGCGCGCCCGCTTTGAGGATCACCGGCGGTCCGCCCTTGCCGTCGGTGCGCCAGAGCCGCAGCCTCCCGTCGTGGCCCGCGGCGGCCAGCAGGGTGCCGTCGGGGCTGAACGCGGTCCCTTCGACGGAGTCGGCCCCCCACGGCGGAGGCGGCAGCGCCCGCAGGTCGCCGGCCCGCCACAACCCCACTCCGGTCCCGGCCACCGCCAGGGTCGCGCCCTTCTGGTCGAACGAGAGCCCGCCCATCGCCGTGCCGCCCGGCAGCGGGCGGGTCGCCAGCACCCGGCCCGTCCCGGCGTCCCACATCCTCAGCCGTCTGTCGTCTCCCGCCCCGGCGACCAGGCGGCCGTCCGGGCTGATGGCGATGGCGGTGAGGCGTGCGGAGAGGTCTTCCAGCGTGTGGATCACGGTCCGCCGGCGGGCATCCCACAGCAAGGCGCGGCCGGCGTGGTCGACGGTGGCGAGCGTCGAGCCGTCAGCGCTGACGGACGCTCCCCAGAGGGGAGCTTTGTGCCCGGCCAGGCGCGCCACGAACCCCCCTGCCTGCGTGCTCATGAGCGCGCCGAGCGACTGCGGCGTGCGGTCCTGCTCGACGGCCGCCGCGGCGAGCAGCGCCGACACCTCCGGCCGGGATGCGGCCAGCCGGGCCGCCTCGACGGACAGCCGCCCGGCCAGGGAGCTCCGTTGTGCCTGTCCCGTCTGCCCGACCACCACGACCGCGCCGGCCACGGTCAGCGCCAGCGTGACCGCGAGGCAGCCGACCAGGCGGCGCAGCCTGCGGTTACGCCTCAGCGTCTCCAGCCGCTCGGACTCCTGCCCCGCCCAGCTCGCGGTGAGGAAGGCGCACTCGACAGGGGTGAGGGCGCCGGCCGGGGCCACGTCGGCCCATTCGCGCAGCGTGGTCAGATGGGGGCCGCGCAGCAGGAGGTAGTCGTCGCGTTCCGCATGATCCCACGCCGCGGCGGCGTCGGTGAGCTGCTGCCTGATCCGGAGCCCCGCCCGGTCGGTGTCGATCCAGCCCTTCAGCCGGGGCCAGGCGTCGAGCAGCACTTCGTGGCTGATCTCGACCCACTCGGCGTCGGCCGTCAGCAGGCGGGCCCGGATGAACGTCTCGACCACGGCCTCCGCCGCCTCGTCCCCGTCGCCGGTCAGCGCGTGGCGGGCGAGCCGGCGGCGGCTGTCGGCCACCCCGTCGCCGACGTGGACCAGGCGCAGCAGCGTGTGCCTGGCCACCTGCTGTCGCGCCGCGTCGAGCTGCGCGTACGCGTGCTCGGCGGTGACCTCGATGGCGCCCCGGATGCCGCCGGTGCGTTCGTAGCCGGCGACCGTGAGCAGACTGCCGGTGCGCTGCTGCCAGGTGGCGCGCAGGGCGTGGGACAGCAGGGGCAGCGCCCCGGCGTCGCAGGCGCCGCTGGTCCTGGCGCCGACGTCGCGCAGCAGCAGCTCGACCAGGCCGGGTTCGAGGGCCAGCCGCGCCACGGCGGCGGGTTCGCTGATCGCCTGCCGTAGCTGCCCGGCCGCCATCGGGCCGAGCGGCAGGCAGCGCGCCCGCAGCGCCGCCAGCAGCGGCGGGTGGGCCAGGCAGTGACCGTAGAAGTCGGCGCGCACGCCCAGGACCACCGCGAGCCCGGCCGCCGACCGGTGGCACAGCTCGGCGATGAACGCCTGCCGCGCGCCCTCGTCCTCGCAGAGCGTGAACAGCTCCTCGAACTGGTCGACGATCACCAGCGTACGGGGGTCGACGCCGCCCAGCTCGCGCATCGGCCGGGCGGTGGGCGTCAGGTACGCCACACTCGGCTGGCCGGGCCGGCGGCCGGGGAGCGCTCCGCGCAGCACGGCCGGGGCCAGACCGGCTCGCAGCAGCGAGGACTTGCCCACCCCCGAAGGGCCGATCACGATCGCCGGATGGCCTGCCGTATCGGGATCGGCCAGCAGGCCCACCAGGTCGGCCACCGCCCGATCGCGGCCGAAGAACCAGCGTGCGTCCTCCGTGCGGAAGGACATCAGTCCCGGATAGGGGCAGCCGGCGGCGGGGCCGGTGAAACGCCGCCGCCGCTCGGCTCCGGTCCCGGCCTCGCGAAAATCCGCTCCGTTCGCCACACGGGAAATCTACCGTCACCCATCGTGATCGGAGGTGGACTCTTCGTATATCAGGCGGTGCGGACCGGCTCTGCCTGCGTAGGCAGGCGAAAGGTCCTCAGCTCAGGGTGATGGCGAGCTTGCCGATGGCGCCCGCGCCGAAGTCGTCGAACGCCTGGGCCGCCTCCGCCAGCGGGTAGGAGCGGGTGACGGGCACCCGGATGGCGCCGCCCGCGGCGTCGGCGGCCAGCCGGTCCAGGACGGCGGCGGTGGGGTCGGCCATGACCGCGGTCGCGGCGAGCCTGTCGCCTTCGGGCGCGAACCCCAGGGTGGAGGCGAACCGCCCGCCGTCGGTCACCAGGCCGGCCACCAGGGCGCCGTCACCGGCGAGGTGCAGGGCGGCGGTCACTCCGCCGGGCGCGAGGGCGCGGACCTGGGCCGCCAGGTCGCCGCTGTGGTCCACCACCTCGATGCCGTCCCCGGCCAGGTCGCGGACGAAGTCGGTCTCGGCGCCCGGTCGCGCGGTGGCGATCACCTGGGCGCCGCGGGCCTGGGCGTACTGGAGCGCGAGCGCGCCGACCCCGCCGGTCGCGCCCACGATCAGCACGCTCTCCCCCTCGTGGAGGTCGAGGGCCTCGACGGCGGTCAGCGCTGCCGTGCCGGCCAGGCCCAGCGCGCCGGCCTCGGCGACGCCGAGCTTGCCGGGGACGTGCGTGACGCCGTAGCCGGCCGTGACGGTGACGTACTCGCCGAGCGAGCCGGTGCCCAGGAACGGCTTCATCACCACCCCGAACACCACGTCACCGGCCGTGAAACCGGTCACGTCCGAGCCGACGGCCTCGACGGTGCCGGCGAAGTCCTTGCCGAGCACCAGCGGGAAGCGGTGCTCCATCATCCCCTGCAGCATCCCGGCGGCGGTGGCCGCGTCGAAGCCGTTGACGGAGGTGGCGGCGACGCGTACGAGCAGTTCACCGGCCTCGGGAGCCGGGGTGGGCAGCTCGGTCAGTGCGGGGCTGCCGGGAACGGCGGTAACGGCCAGAGCGCGCATGGCGGTCCTTCCTCGAGAGGTAAATGAAGGGTTCCCTCCATTTATGAGTCAGCGTAACAGCATAACTGGAGCTCTTCCTCCACTTGTATGCTGGAGAGGTGACTACCCCGCCATCGCTGCGCGCGGACGCGGCCCGCAACCGCGAACGCCTCATCGCCGCCGCCCGCCACGTCTTCGCCGAGCAGGGATTGGACGCGCCCATCGAGGAGGTCGCCCGCCAGGCCGGGGTCGGCATCGCCACCCTCTACCGGCGCTTCCCCACCCGGGAGGAGCTGATCGCGGCCGCGTTCGACAACAAGATGGCCGCCTACGCCGACGCGGTCAGCGTGGCCCTGGCCGATCCGGACCCCTGGCACGGCTTCTGCGGCTACCTGGAGACGGTGTGCGCCATGCAGGCCACCGATCGCGGCTTCGCCGACCTGCTGACGTTGAGCCTGCCGACGGCCAAGGAGTTCGAGGCCGAGCGCGCCCGCGCCTATCACGGCTTCGTCGAGCTGATCGACCGGGCCAAGGCGACCGGCCGGCTACGTGCCGACTTCGTGCCCGAGGATCTCGTGATGTTGCTGATGGCCTGCGCGGGCGTCATCACCGCCACGGCCGACGCGGCGCCCGGCACCTACCGGCGGCTGCTGGGATACCTGCTCCAGGCCTTCGCCGGGCCGGGTGCGGCGCCGCTCCCCGACCCGCCGACGCCTACCGCGATGTATCGGGCGCTGCTCCGGCTGCAGGGCCGGTGACGGGAGGCGCCCTAGTCCTTCAGGCCCGCGCTGAGGTCGGCGTTCATCACGTACTTCTGGAAGATCAGGTAGATCGCGACCAGGGGGATCATGGACAGGACCGACGCCCCGAGCAGGACCGACCAGTTGACGTTCTCCGCGCCCACGATGCTCGCGACGCCGATCTGCAGGGTGAACTCCTTCGGGTCGTTGAGGACCACGAGGGGCCAGATGTAGTCGTTCCATCGCCACTGGAACGACATGATGGCGAGGGTCATGATGATCGGCCGGGACAGCGGGAGCATGATCCGGAAGAAGATCGACAGTTCGCCGCTGCCGTCGATGCGGGCCGCGTCCAGCAGGTCGCGCGGCACGCCCAGGAAGAACTGGCGGAACATGAAGGTGCCCGTCGCCGTGATCACCGAGGGAGCCACCACACCGGCGAGACTGTTGTACAGGCCCAGGTCGCGGACGATGAGGAACAGCGGGGACAGGATGACCTCGCCCGGCAGCATCGTGGTGGCCAGGATGCAGATGGTGAACGCCCGCAGCCACCAGTTGGTGTACTTCGCCAGGGCGTACCCGCAGGTCGCGCTCGTCACGATGGTGACGAGGGTCGCGGACACGGCCACGATGAGGGTGTTGCCGAAGTAGCGGCTGAAGTCGAAGCTCGTCCAGGCCTCGGTGAAGCCGGAGATGGTCGGCTGCTTCGGGAAGATGGTCAGCGGATAGGAGAACAGCTCTCCCGCCGGTTTGAAGGAGCTGAGCAGGAACCACAGGACGGGAATGCCGTACAAGGCGACCAGGAACCACAGGACTGCCGTCGCCCAGACCTTCTTCGGCAGCAGGTTATCCATCTCAGGATTCCTTCCGGCGGTTGATGACCAACTGCGCGACAGCGATGACCATCAGGACCAGCATGAGCACGAAGGACGCCGCGCTCGCGTAACCGACCTGGGCACGTTGGAAGCCGGTCGTGAAGATGTACTGGATGAGCAGGTTGTTCTCGCTGCCCGGACCCCCGCCGTTGACCGCCTGGATGAGCGCGTACTCCTTCATCGATCCCAGGGTGCTGAGCAGGATCACGATGAACGACGTGGGCGCGATCGAGGGCAGTGTGATGTGGCGGAACTTGGCCCACGAGCCCGCGCCGTCCAGGGACGCGGCTTCGTAGTACGCGGTCGGCACGTTCTTGATGGCCGCGACGAACATCAGCATGTTGAACGCGGTGCCACCCCAGGCTGCGGCGATGACCACGACGGCCAGGGAGAGGTTCGCGTTGGACTGCCACGACACCGCCTCGCCGCCGAGCACGGTGATGATGTAGTTGACGAGCCCGAAGTTCTCACCGAAGATCCAGCGCCAGATGACACCGGCGATGATCGGGGAGATGAGCCAGGGCACGAAGAAGATCACCCGCGCGACCGGCTTGCCCCGGCTGTACGGGCTGGTGAGCAGCACGGCCGTGCTCAGCGAGGCGACGAACGTCAGCGGGACGACGGCCGCCGTGAAGATCAGCGTACGGACCAGCGCGGCGTAGAACGCCTCGTCGTTCAGCAGCCGCTGGTAGTTGTCCAGACCCACGAACGGCGCCGGGCCGACACCCGTGTAGCTGGTGAAGGAGTAGCCCAGGCCGATGGCGGCCGGCCAGACGAAGAAGAGCAGGAACAGCGCGAGGTTGGACGAGATGAGCAGCAGGGGTGCCAAGGTGTAGCGGTCATGCCGCCCGGTTCGTCGGCGGAACCACCGGCGCGACGGGGTCCAGGCCCGCGTCTCCACGGCGCGCCCCGCCGATCGCGGAATATTCTCCGCCATTGCGCTCTCCTCTTTCTTCCGCGTTGTCCACCGCCCGGGCCGCCGGCACCAGGAAGGTGCCGGCGGGGCCGTACGCTCAGCCGACCTGCTGGTTGAGTCCCGACACGATCTTGTCGACCGTCTGCTTGACGTCCTGCTGACCGTTGATCAGCTTGGCCATCTCGTCCTTGGTCGGGTCGGTCTGGATGGACTTGCCGGCGAGCAGGAGCTTCGTCCCGTTCTGCTGTCCCGAGGAGGAGATCGGGTCCGCCAGCTCGATCTCCTTGATGTAGAGCTGAAAGGCGTCCAGGGCCGCCTTCTTCGTGAACGGGTAGTTCAGCGTGAGACCGGACTCCACCGGCAGGTAGCCGTTGACCTGCGCGAGCTTCGTGTAGTTCGCGGGCTGGAAGATGTAGTCCACCCACTTCTTGGCGGGCTCGGCCTTGTCACCGTTGTTGAAGGCGACCACCTTGCCGCCGAGGTTGATGTCGGTGGCGTGGACGGGTCCCGGCGTCGGCGCGCTGGCCCAGTCGAAGCTCGTGATGCTGTCCGCGAAGTCGGCCACCTGCCAGACGCCGGAGAAGTACGCGACGACCTGGCCGCTCTTGAACAGGGCGTTCGGGTCGGCGCCCGAGGTCCAGACCGACTTCGGCATGACGGCGTCGTCGTTCAGCGAGACGAACTTCGACAGCGCCTGCACGGTGGCGTCGTCGGGGGTGGCGAACTTGTTGTCCGCGCCGAGCTGGAAGCCCTTGCCTCCGTTGTTGTAGATGAAGGCCCTGATGCGCGCGGGCGACTGGTCATAGACCAGGTCGTACTTGGCGCCCGTGGCGGTGCGGACCTTCTTGGCAGCGGCCAGGAACTCGTCCCAGGTCCAGGTCTGGTTCGGGTCGGTGGGAACCTTGACCTTGGCCTTGTCGAAAAGGCTCTTGTTGACGAACAGCCCGGCCGCCGTCAGGTCGGAGGGGATGCAGAGGGTCTTGCCGTCCTTGACGGTGAGCAGGTCCTTGTTGATCTTGTTGGCCGGGGCGTTGGCCGTCGCGCTGATGTCCTGGAGCTGGTTGATCCAGATGGTGTCGAGCGAGGGCACGCTGGCCGCGTCGGGCAGGGAGTTGGCCTGCGCGGCCTGGCGCAGCTTGTCCTGGTAGCCGTCGGTGGGGATGTTGACGATCTCGACCTTGACGCCCTCTTTGGCCTCGAACTCCTTGGCCAGGTCGTAGTAGCCCTGCGCCTGGGCCTTGCTCGCCGAGAGCCAGAAGCTGATGCTCTTGGCGCCGGAGCCTCCGCCCGAGTCCCCGTCGGAGCTCGAACCGCACGCGGTGAGGGCGAGCGCCGCGGCGACGGTCACTGGTAGCCAACGCCAGCGCGTGAGTCGTCTCCTGGCTGTCACGGAAGTCGTCATGGCGTCTCCTCGGGGGTCATCTGCCTGTGGCGTGGGACGCTAACGGGAAAGCGCTTACTAGGTCAATAGTCAGGACATATGTACGTCAAGATGAAATGCTTGATAGGCCGGTGAACTGTGGGTTCATCCCACGTTATGGGCGGCCGCGAGGCGCAAACGCACCCTTCCCGGAACCCGTCCGGCGACGTACAACCGCTCTCCCGACACGGCGTCGGTGCCCCCGAGGAACCGGTACTCCTCGCCGGGCTCGTAGGCGGGGACCGCATGGGAAGCGGCCATCGACGTGTCGATCGCGGTGACCGTGATCGAGTCGTCGGCCACGCGATAGACCGCGGGCTCGCCCCCGTCGAGCTGCCAGGAGTGCTCGTCCAGGGCCAGGGCGCCGGTCATCCGCCCGCCGGGCCGGAAGGCCAGCTCCAGGGCCCAGTCCACGGCCGCGCCCGCCAGGTCGACGGTCAGCTCGGCCCCGGTGTCCGTGATGGCCACGTGGACGGCGGTGGTCAGCGTGACCTCGTCCCGGGCGCGCCGGCCGAAGTCCATCGCCGCGCTGAAGCGGCCATCGTCGACCAGCCCGTAGTGGCCGCGCGCGTCGCGGTGCTGATCCGCCATCGGCTGGTAGTAGGAGGCCGACACGGATTCCGCGAGCGTCGCGGTCGTGCTCCCCTGATCGCGCTCGACCAGCAATCGGTCGGCGCGGAAGGGCCCCAGGCCGAAGAAGACCCGCGAGAGACGCACGTCCCCCAGGACGGCCGCCCCGGCGAACAGGCGGAGAAAAGTCGGGGAGTTCGCCAGCCCGGAACGGACGCGTCTGTGACGCGGATAGTCGGAACCGCCGAAGACCACGGTTGTCGTCGCGGGCCGGTGGTCGACGAGCAGTCCCGCGGCGCCGAAGACGCGTTGGCGCGGTCTTCGGGGCGGGACGGGTTCCGGCAGTTCCCGCGCGAGGCCGGGGTCGAGGATCAGCTCCGTGGCCGCGCGCGCCGGTGAGACGATCCCCTGGGACAGCGCGAGTCCGGCCGCCCAGGCGAGGTCGCCCCGGCCGCGCAGCAGCGCGATCCGGCGCAGCGGGAGCAGGTAGGGCGCCAGGGGCAGCGGCTGCCACTGGTCCTGGCGGCGCGACAGCACCGTCTCGACCGTCCCGTCCGGCAGCAGCAGATCGAGCGTGGCGTCCAGGTTCCGTTCGACGGCGTCGACCAGGTCGGGACGGTCGAACACGTCGGCGATGGCGAGCAGCGACGGGTTCGACACGAACGCGGCGTAGTTGGCGCTGCGTTCGGAGTAGAGCCCGTCGTCGTCGATGTCGACACCCTCGGCCAGCCACTGGCCGACCCGTTCCGCCGGCGCCCGGTCGGGCGCGAGCCGGTGCAGCCTGGCCAGGGCGGCCGAGATCTCCCAGCGGTGGTTGGGGGTGTGCACGCCGCCCCGCGCCAAGGCCGGGGCGGCTGCCGTCAGCAGGTCGTCGAGCAGGTCCGCCAGCCCGTGCTCGGCAGCGCCGGGAGGGTCGCGCCGCAGCAGCCACAGGGCGTCGGCGAGATCGTTGACGCTGAACGCGGAGTCCGGCGGGGAGTCGACGTTGTCACCGCCGGTGAACAGCCCGCCGGGGCCCTGCAGCTCGCGCAGCCGGGCGGCGAGCCGGGCCGCGTGATCGAGCAGCCGGCCGTCCCGCCCGTACGCGACCAGGGCCAGGATTCGCTCGGCCAGCGGGCGGTGTTGCAGGTGATCCCAGCCGTCGCCCTCGTTGAGTATCGCTTCGACCTGCCCGGTCAGGGCAGCCTGGACCGCCGCGGTGAACGCGGCGTCAACATGTTCGTCGTTCATCTCTTCATCGTTCAGCCCATGAGCAGGTTCATCTGGAAGCTGTAGCGGGACGCGGCGTAGATGTGCGTGCCGTACTCCACGGGCGAGCCGCTGTCGTCGTAGGCGACGCGCTCCATGGTCAGGACGGCGGCGCCCCGGCTCTCCCCGAGCAGCCGCGCCTCCGCCGCCGTGGCATTGCGGGCGCCTACCGTCTGGGTCGCCGCGTGCAGCCGGATGCCGGCCGACCGGATCAGCTCGTAGAGCCCTCGCTTCTCCAGCGCGTCGGTCCCGATCTCCAGCCGTAAGGGGGGCAGGTAGTTGCGCATCTTGGCGAGCGGCTGGTCGCGGGCCATCCGGAGCCGGGCTATCGCGATCACCGGCGTTCCTTCGACCAGTCCGAGGGCTTCCGCGACGGCCGCGGAGGCCGGCTTGACGGTGTTGGACAGCACCGTCGTGGCCGGCTCCTGGCCGGTGCTCTTGAGGTCGTCGTACAGGCTGCTCAGCTCCAGCGGCCGCCGGACCTGGGACTGGACGACCCGGGTGCCCACCCCTCGTCGCCGCACGATCAGGCCCTTGTCGACGAGGATCTCCATCGCCTTGCGCATGGTGGGGCGCGACACCATGATCTGGTCGGCCAGCTCGATCTCGCTGTCGAGCTGGGTGCCCGGTGGCAGCACGCCGCCCGCGATGGCCGCCTCCAACTGCTGCGCCACCTGGAAGTAGAGCGGGACAGCGCTGGTCTTGTCGAGGTCGACAAGGGCGGCGAGGGACTCCAACCGGGGGATCTGGGAGATCATAATTGTCATTATGACCGGACTAGTTGACAAATTGGATCATTGCGACGCTTGTCTCCGTCGTTCGTAGCGAGCCGACAGGTCACCCATCCAAACGCCTCGGAAAGACCCGCGTCAATACATTGTCCTGACTTTTCTACATATATTGTCCTGACAAAGTGCGCACCTCGACGGGGAGCGTCCGAGTGTAATGGACCCGGCCGAAGGCGCCGACCCTCACCGCCGCCCACCAGTGCGCCCCCGGCCGGGCGTCGCCCGGTGCCCGTACGGTGAAGTGCAGCGGGACGCGGCCTCCGGCGGGAACGGCGAAGCCCTGCGTCCACGGACCGGACAGCACCTCCCCGGCCCCGGCGCCCCACGTGCCGAACGGGCTGAGCAGTTGCGCCTCTCCGCGCACCTCGGTGCGCGCGTCATTGACGAGCTCGACGGTGAGCGTCGCCCGCCCGCCCGGCACGACCTCCAGCCCGGCCGGACCCAACGTCACGGTGAGCGGCTCGCGGGGCTCCGGGTCGCCGACGGTCACGGTGACCACGTCCTCCAGGGTCTGGCCCAGTTCGTCGCGGATGCGGGCGGCGACGAAGTAGGTCCCGGCCCCGGCGTCGGCGGGTGGCCGCAGGACCGTCTCGAACTCGGCGTGCTCCCCCGCCTCCAGGTCGTACTTCAGGGAACCGGGAGGAGCCACCGCCCAGCCCTCCGGCACGTCCAGCTCCACCAGGCCGACGGTAGACCGGGCCGAGCAGGCGACGGTGACCCGCACAGTCCCCTCCTCCCCCGGACCCACCCGTAGCGCCATCGGGTGCACGTGGACCGCGACCGGCAGGTACCCGGCCGGGGCGGGACCCTTGTTGTGCAGCCAGTACCGGGTGAAGACCGGCTGGGCGGGCTCGACGTGGGCGGCCGCGTGACCCGGCCCCAGGGCCGCCCGCGCGCCCAGCGTGACGATCTCGGCGGGCCGCAACGGGATCACCACGTCGCCGAGCCGCTCCCCCGCTCCCGCAAGCGTCGCCACCTCAGCCGTCGCCCCCGCAAGCGTCGCCACCTCAGGCGTCGTCGTCTCGAGCACCGTGGCGACTTCGACGTCGGTCAGGCCGCCGTGCAGGCGTACGCGTGCCACCGCGGGCGACCCGGCCGACTCGTAGAGCCGCACGGTGACACCGGCGGCAAGGTCGATGTCGCCGGACAGCCCCGATGCCATCGGGTTTCCGCGCGGCTTCAACGCGGTCAACACGACGCTGGACGGCTCGACCCCGCCGAGGCTCGTCCGGGCGGCCAGCGGACCCGGCGACGCGGCCACCTGACGCGCGAGCACCGCGTGGTTGACCTCCTGCCCGGCCTGTACGAATCCGGCGGCCCGCCAGTCACCGGCCCCGGCCACCAGGCTGTACTCGAAGGTGTGCGTCCAGTGCTGCAGGGAGAAGCTGCTGCCGTCGGGGGCCGTCCTGGCCGGGCCGTCGATCCAGACGCCGCTCGGCCACGCCCCGCAGGAGCGCATCAGCGAGACGTAGCAGGTGCCGTCGGACTCGGCCACGAAACCGGGCGTGCCACGGTTGACCACGGCGACCGAGTAGTCGTCGACCGGCTCCGCGGTGCCGGGCAGTCCGGCGGGGACGGGCACCTCGATCACCGAGTCGGCGAGGTCGTCGATGACATCGTCAAGGGCGGACCCGGCCACGATGAGCACGGGCAGATCCCGTACGCCGCGCAGGTCGGCGCTCGGCACCCAGGCCTCGCGCCGGGTGTGGCCGGCGGGCACGAACACCCGCCCGTGCCGTGCCAGTGCCTCCGGGCAGCCCTCCGGCGCGGTGCCGAGGACCTGCTCGGCGAAGGCGTTCGCGGTCGCGTCACCGAGCACGATACGAATGTCAGGCAGGTTGGAGTCGCCGTCGAGCGCGCCGTAGCGCGGGCCGTCCGGCCGGGTGAGCGTGGCGGTGACGCCGCAGGCGACCAGCCGGTCGAGCAGGCCGCGGACGCGGTCCCCGTCCCCGGACGCCACCACCTCGGCGACCCCGATCGCGTGGTTCTCGCGGCGGCCGTCCGCGAGCGACAGGGCGATCCGCGCCGTGGCCGACAGGCC
Source organism: Nonomuraea sp. NPDC026600 (assembly GCF_040638335.1). Lineage (NCBI taxonomy): Bacteria > Bacillati > Actinomycetota > Actinomycetes > Streptosporangiales > Streptosporangiaceae > Nonomuraea > Nonomuraea sp. NPDC026600. The sequence continues at coordinate 63,370 of NZ_JBEZYD010000048.1, read as the reverse complement.
CGCCCAGGTGTGCGCGGGGTTGTCCAGCGTGTACAGGTGCTCTCCCGCGTCGGAGTTCGGGAAGCCGAACGACCGGCCGATCGCGGCGAAGCCGACCTCGCTGACCGGCAGTGCGCCGGGCAGGTCGAGGTCGAACCGCGCCCTCAGCAGATGGTCGCGGCCGATCGAGCCGTCCACGTGGGTGCGGAAGTCGATCCGGCCGATTCCGTCCCACAGGGTCGTCTCCTGGGTGACCCGCAGGTCGGCCAGGCGGGTGACGGCCACGATCCGGCGACCGACCGGAGACCGCCGCACATGTACGGTCGTCGCCTGTTCCCGGGTGCCGACGCCGGGCCCCTTCGGCAGCAGGTGCCACGGGCCCTCGTGCCAGACCGGATGCTCCGCATACTCGTCCTGCAGGTAGAGCTCGCCGCCGAGGCCGCCGGGCCGCAGCAGTTCCCGGCCGGTACGCCGGTCGAGGACGCGGCTGAGCGCGCCGCCTCGGGCGGCGTCGGCTTCGATCAGGAACGTCTCGTTCTCGATCGCGGCGCCTCCGGGCTCCTCGGCCCACCGGGCGGGCAGATCGGGCGCGGGGGCCAGGTGGTAGACGCGGAAACCCAGCGACGGCACGTCACGGGCGACGAACGTCAGGCTCAGCTCCGCCACGGTGCCATCCGGGTGGCGCAGCACGCCCTCGGCCACCGCCGGGACGGACTCGCCCCGGTCGTCGCGCAACTCCGCGCCGGTCCTTCCCGGTTCGGGGAACGCGACCCGCACGGTCGTGACGCCGTCGCGGTTCCAGGACAACGTGTTGACGGCGAGGATCGCCCGGCCCGCGCCCTCGGTGTCGGCATGGGCGGCCAGGCCCGCGATGGCGCCGTCCCGGGCCGCCGCGCCCAGTTCGTAGGCCTCCCGCCAGCCCGCGAGCAGGTCCAGGTACACCTGGTCGGACTCGGTGCCGGTGATCGCGTCGTGGTGGGCGCCGTAGGCCAGCAGCCGCCACGCCTTGTCCAGCGCCTCGCTGGGGTAGCGCTCGCCCAGCAGCGCGGCCAGGGTGGCGAGCCGCTCGGCGTCGAGCACGGCGACCTCGGCAGCCCGCTGCGCCTGCTTGGTGTCGATGTAGGAGACGTCCTTGCCGGTGTAGACCGGGTTCATGTCCCGCGTCTGCGGGGTGATCCCGCGCCTCGGGGCGGCGGCGCGTACCGCGGCGAAGAACTCGCGGGGCAGGCCCACCCTGAACCGGGGCCAGACGTAGCGGGCAGCCCACGCGCGGTGCACCTCGGTGCACCATCGCGACGGCACGTTGTGGTCGTGCCCGACGGGCAGCAGCACATTGGGAGTGGCCGCGACCTTCTTCAGCTCGCTGAACTGGTTGTACGCCTCGGCCATCGCCTCTTCGAGCGTCGCCTTGCGCTCCATGTCCCAGCCGGCGACGTAGTGGTTGGACATGTAGCTGGTGAGCAGCCCGCGCCCGGACGGCGAGACCCACTCGAACTCGCTGGCGAACTGCATGCGGGTGATGTCGCCGGTGTGCCGCTTGGCGCCGACCATGTGGAACGGCCCGCGCGCCCACGAGGCGGAGTCCAGCCCCGCGTCGGCCATCAGCCCGGGGAAGGCCGGGTCGTGGCCGAAGACGTCGAGCATCCAGGCGGTCCGCGGGTCGCCGCCGAGCACGTCCCGCTGATAGCCGATGCCGTAGACCGCGTTGCGGATGGTCGACTCGGGGTGCGTCAAGTTGGTGTTGGGCTCGTTGTAGGTTCCGCCGACGAGTTCGACCCGCCCCTCGGCCAGGAAGCGCCGCAGTTGCTCCCGATCCTCCGGAAAGACATCCCAGAACGGCTTGAGGTAGTCGATCTCGGCCAGGACGAACTTGTAGTCGTCGTCGTGCCTGGCCGCGTCCAGGTGCGCGCGGACCAGGTCGAAGGCGGTACGGGCGAACGGCGGCCGCAGCTTGCCGACCCACGGCAGGTCGGGTAGCTGGTGCCACACCTCGGTGAACCCGGCCTGGGTGTTCCACCAGACCGGGTCGTAGTGGAAGTGCGAGACCATCCACATCGTCCAGCCGGTGGCCGCCGCCTCGACGCTTCCGTCGAGAATGCGGCGTTCGCCCGCGCCTTCCGCGACGGCGGTGACCCGGTGGACGGAGCCCTCCGGCGCGGAGATGAGCACCCCCACCTCGGCCTCTCCGTCACCGGTGACCGTCACGGGCTCGGGTGTGGTGACGGAAGGACCCTCCACCCACACCCGTACCGGCCCCGGCACATCGGTCAGGGTCACCCGGACGACCTGGCGTGGCGCGGACGCGGAGCCGACGAACAGATCAGTACCCTGCAACGACGCGATTCGCATCTTCACTCCAGACCTCGGACCCGGGTGGCGTCACTCGGCGTCCGTGTCGTGGATCCCGGGTATGGGAAAGCGCTTTCGCGGATCCTATATAGCGCTGGTTCGACTCTGCCACCCGGTATGCCCAAGTTTGTCCAGTGAGCTGGGCGAACGGGCTTTTTCGTGCCGCCACACTCAGGGGGCCGTGAGCCCGCCGAGGGGTGCCCGGCGCGCGATGATCTTGCGGTAGCTCATCCGCCACCCCTGGTCACCGTACGAGATGACGTCGTCGTAGGTCACGCTTCCGCAGGTGCCGCCCGCCATGATGCTGATCCCCTTGGAGCGGGCGCGGACCCGGCCGTCGGCGATCTCGGTGAGCACGACGTTCGTGACGTGATGGCCGACGGGGTTCGCCGCGCCCAGCGTCAGCGCGGCCGCCCTGATCGCCGCCACGCCTTCCAGCGATCCGACGCCGAAGTCCGAGGCGTCGTAAACGACGTCGGCGGTGAACAGTTCGTCCAGCCGGTCCAGCTCGCCGTCGTCGAACAGGTGCCCGTGCAGGGAGATCAGCTCTGTGATGGCCGCGCGATCGTCGGCGCCTAGTGTCATGCGGGACAGACTAAATGGGGAGCTCCCCACTTAGCAATCGGTCCACCCGGTCGGCCGGCTTGTTACCGGGGAATTTCTTTGGGCTGAACTCTTGACCTGGGCCCCGGGAGGGGGGAGTTTGGTCGGCATCGGATTTACGAGTCATTTCCGAACCTAGTTCGCAAAGGGGCGTCGTGGCGATTGTGATCGGAGTGGTGACCCACTCGACGCACAGGGAGTTGTTCCGGGAAGCCGCGAACACGCTCAGTGGGGTCGACCTGGAGTGGGTCAGCTACGACCACGAGGACGAGATCCGCGCCAAGGTCGCCGAGTTCCTCAGCACGACCCGGCTCGACGGCTTCCTGGCCGGCCCGGTCCCGTACACGGCCAGCCGCGAACTCCTCCCACCCGGCCTCCCGGTCGGTGTGATCCGCTCGTCGGCGCTCGACCTGACCCTCGCGCTCTATCGCGCCCAGGAGCGTGGCTGGGGTCGCACCCCGGTCAGCATCGACACCTTTCCCGCCGAGGCGGTCGAGGCGGTCGCCACCGCGCTCGAGCTCGACGCCGACGCCATCGACTGCCTGCCGTACGCCCCCACGCAATCCGTGGAGGACATCGTCGAGTTCCACCGTTCCGCGTACCACCGGTTCGGCGACCGCAGCTACGTGATCAGCGTCCGCGCCGACGTCCGCGAGCAACTGTCCGGCGAGATCCCGATCATGAGCGGCATGCCGGTGCCGGCGACGATCCGGACCGAGCTGCACGAGCTCGCGCTCCGGATCGAGTCCGAGCGAGCCAGCGCACAACGCTTCGCGGCCGGAGTCTTCCTGATCTCGCATTCGCAGGACGAGGAACGGGCCCGGATCGGCCTGATGAATCTGTTGCTCAACACCCCCGAGTTCGCCGGCGCGTGGATCGAGGACCGTGGCCGGCGCGGTGTCGTCGTCTTCGCGCACAAGGCCTTGTTCGAGCGCATCACCCGCAACTGGGTCGCCGTACCCGCGCTCGCCGAGGCGGCCGCGGCGCTCGGTGCGCAGGTCTCGGCCGGGTTCGGCGTCGGCGCGTCCGCCCGCAACTGTGTGGCCCTGGCCGAACAAGCGGCCGACCGGGCCGAGCGGGAGAGCGAGCCATGCGCCTACCTGATCGAAGACAGCGGCGTGATCATCGGCCCGATGGGCCCGGTCCGGGCGGCGCTCAGCTACTCCTACCGCGAGCACGGCGACGACGTCGAACGGCTCGCGAAGTCAGTCGGCCTCAGTGCCGCGACCGTCTCCCGGCTGGCGGCACTGGACCACGAACTGGAAGGTCGCGCGATCTCGCCCGGTGAGCTCGCCGACCATCTCGGCATCACGGATCAGAGCGGGCGCCGGCTGATCCGGACACTCGACGCTGGGGGCCTGGTGAGCGTCGAAGGCACTGCTCAGCACCATCTGAAAGGACGCCCGACGCGTCTGTACCGGCTACGCATCGCCCAAGCGCTACTGCGCCCACCGCGTTGAAGGGACCCCCCATGGAGTTCAACCGCCGCCAGATCCTGAAATACGCAGGCCTCGGCCTGGCCCTGCCCGCCGCATCGCCCCTGCTGTCCGCCTGCTCCAACGACAAGTCCGCAGGCTCCGGCGACGGCAGCGTGAAGTTCGAGGGCTGGGACTACGAGGCCGCACTCGTCCAGCAGAACCTCGACAACTTCACCAAGACCAGCAACATCAAGGTCAACTACACCCCGATCACGAGTGCGCAGTACGTTCAGAAGGTAGTCGCCGAGTTCACCGGTGGCGGCGGCCCCGATGCCCTTTACGTGTACGACGATTCCCTCGCGGGCTGGGTCGAGGGGGACTACCTGCAGCCGCTCGACGGCATGGCCGGCGTCGACGAGGTGTACGCCGCGATCTACCCGGGCAACGCGTCCGCGATGACGTACCAGGGTAAGCGCTACGGCCTGCCGTACTACACCGACTCCAACTGCCTGACCTACAACAGCGACATCCTCGCCAAGGCCGGGATCACGAAACCCCCTGCCAGCCTGGAGGAGCTGGAAGCGCAGGCGATCAAGATCAAGAACGCCGGCCTCCTGAAGTACCCCATCGGCGTACCGGCGCAACTGTCCGACACCTGGTGGTCCTGGGTGTGGGCGCTGGTCTACGGCAGCGGCGGCAACATGTTCGACGACCAGCAGGCGCCGATCATGAACACCACCGACACCGTGGTGAAGGACGTCTTCGCCTGGCTGCAGCAGGCGGCGAACAAGTCGAAGGTGATCGACCCGGCCTGCCTGCAGATGACGGCGGTCCCGATCGACAACGCGATGAAAGCGAACCGGTACGCGTACACGATCGGCGCGCGGTACGCGAGCCGCGACTACAACGACGCGACCAAGTCCAAGGCCGCGGGCAAGATCCGGATGGCGCTGATACCGAGCCTCGATGGTCAGGTGCACGGGACGGTCAGCAACACCCGGCTCTATGCGCTGGCCAAGGACACCGAGGTGAAGGACAACGCGTTCAAGCTGCTCACCTACCTGGGCGGACTCGACGCGAACAAGCAGCCTTACACCGCGAAGTTCTGGTTCCTGCAGCGTGGTCTCGGGTTCGCCTACAAGTCGATGGCGACCGACCCGGAGATCACCGCATCGCTGAAGAAGTTCGCCGACCCGGCGATCTACGCCCACCTGGGCGAGATCGCCAAGCCACGCAACGTGCTCGGCGTGCCGTGGTACACCGAGTTCGAAATCGAGATGCACAAGGTCGTGCAGGGCGTGCTGAGCAACCAGACGCAGCCGTCCGCGGCGGTGGCGAGCTTGGCGCAGTCCGCTGACACACTGAAGAAGAAATACAACTGAGGATGACCGTCCTCGCCGAACGCCGGCCGCTGGGCGACAACGCCAGGGCCTGGGCGCTGAACGCGCCGGCCATGATCGTGATCGCCCTGCTGGTCGCCTACCCGATCGCGTACTCGTTCTGGGTCAGCCTGCAACGGAACAACCTCAAGCGCCCGCGGGCGAACAAGTTCATCGGCTTCGACAACTACCAGGCCCTGCTCAGCGATCAGGCCTTCCTGTCCGCGCTGAAGGTGTCGGCCCTGTTCGTCCTCGTGGTTCTCGGGCTGACCGTCGTACTCGCGCTGATCCTGGCGCTGGTGCTGAACGAGCAGTTCCGCGGCCGCGGTCTGTTGCTCAGCCTCGCTCTGTTGCCCTGGGCGATGCCGGGGGTGGTGAACGGCCTGATGTGGCGGACCATCTTCGACGCGAAGACCGGCGCCCTGAACGGTCTGCTGACGCAGCTCGGACTGATCGACGAATATCACGCCTGGCTGACGTCCGGGACCGGTGCGTTCCTGTTCACCGCACTGGCCCAGGTGTGGAACACGCTTCCGTTCTCGGTCATCATTCTGCTCGCCGGACTATCAACAATCCCCTCAGAGTTGTACGACGCCGCCACCGTCGACCGAGCGGGTGCGGTGCAGCGGTTCGTCCAGGTGACGTTGCCGTGGTTGCTGCATCCACTGCTGATCGTGCTGATTCTCGAGACGATGAACGCGTTCCGCGCCTTCGACACCATCTACGTACTGACCGGTGGCGGACCGGGTGACGCGACCACCACCATCGCCCTGCTCGACGTGCAGACTGTCCTGACCTTCACCGACTTCGGGCTGGGCAGCGCCTACGCCTGGGTGATCACCGCGATCACCCTCCTGATCTCGGTCGGCTACATCGGCCTGCTCTACCGGAAGGGGAACTTCGAGGTATGAGCACCATGGTGAAGGTGCCCCTGCGCTACCGAATCCCCTGGAAGAAGATCGTCCTGTACGTGCTGGCGGTCGCGTTCGCGCTGTATCTGGTGTTGCCGTTCTACTGGATCGTCGCGATGAGCTTCATGCACGAGGTGGATGCGATCTCCGTTCCGCCGCACTGGATTCCGGTCCACCCGACATTGGAGAACTATCTCGGTTTCCTGCATCCGAGTGAGGCCCAGCAACTCGTCGGCGGCCGGGCGATCGACGAGACGCCGTACTCCTTGCGGAACAGTCTGATCGTCTCCACCTCGACGGCGATCCTGAATCTCGTGCTGGCCACGTTCGCGGCGTACTCGTTCTCGCGGCTGAAGTTCCGCGGCAGTCAGGTGCTGCTGGTGCTCTACCTGCTCACCCGGATGGTGCCGGGGATCGCGATCATCATCCCGTTCTACCTGCTGATGCGGACGTTCGGGCTGCTGGACACCTACCTGGCGCTGATCCTTTCGTACACGACGTTCGCGCTGCCGATCACGATCTGGATCCTGAAGGACTTCTTCCGCTCGGTGCCGCGCGAGCTCGAGGAGGCGGCCCGGGTGGATCGGTGCGGCTGGTTCCGGACCATGTGGTCGGTGTTCCTGCCGGTCGCGGCGCCGGGGCTGGTCGCGGCCGCGGTGTTCGCGTTCATGACCGCGTGGAACGAGTTCATGTTCGCGTTGTTCCTGACCAGCACGAAGGCGGCCAAGACGATCCCGGTGGTGGCGGCGAACTTCGCCACCGACTTCAACACCCAGTTCACCGTGATGGCCTCGGCCGGCGTGCTCGCGGTCGTCCCACCCCTGGTACTGGCCCTGCTCTTCCAGCGCAAGCTGGTCCAGGGCATGGCCGCCGGATCCGTGAAGGGCTGACAGATGGCAGAGGTTCGGCTCGAAGGCATCACCAAGTCGTTCGGCGGCAAGACCGTGGTGAACGACCTGAATCTGACCATCGAGGATCAGGAGTTCCTCACCCTGGTCGGCCCGTCCGGTTGTGGAAAGTCGACGACCCTGCGAATGATCTGCGGCCTGGAACGGGCCTCCGAGGGCGACATCTTTTTCGACGGCAAGCCGGTCAGCTGGCTGCCGGCCAACAAGCGCGACGTCGCGATGGTGTTCCAGAGCTACGCGCTCTACCCGCACAAGACGGTCCGGCAGAACATCGGGTTCGCGCTGAAGATGATGCGGGTGCCCAAGGCGACGATCGCCGAGCAGGTGCTGCAGGCGGCCCGGACGCTGGACATCGAGGACCTGCTGGATCGCAAGCCGCGCGAGCTGTCCGGTGGCCAACGGCAACGAGTCGCGCTCGGTCGCGCGATCGTGCGGGACGCCGGTGCGTATCTGCTCGACGAGCCGTTGTCCAACCTGGACGCGCAGCTCCGGGTGCTGATGCGTGCGGAGATCAAGCGGCTGCACGTGGATGTCGCCCGGACGTTCATCTACGTCACCCACGACCAGGTCGAGGCGATGACGATGTCGGACCGGATCGCGGTGATGCGCGACGGCGTGGTCCAGCAGTGCGCGACGCCGGAGGAGATCTACGAACGCCCGGCGAACCGTTTCGTCGCGTCGTTCATGGGCTCGCCGCCGATGAACTTCGTCACCGGTGAGCTGGCCGACGTCGACGGCGTCCGGACCTTCCGCAGCGGCGCGTTGAGCCAGGAGCTGGGCCGGTACGACGTTTCGCCCGACGACCCGGCCGTCGTCCTGGGCGTCCGGCCGGAGGACGTGACGTTGTCGCCGACCCCGGTCGCGGGCTACCAGCCCGGGAAGGTGTTCGTGTCCGAGCCGCTCGGTCCGGATGTGCTGGTCACGGTCCGGATCGACGGCGAGCTACTGAAGGCCCGCGTCCCCGTGCCGTTCCGGCTGGGTCATGACAGCACGGTGTACGTCGGCTTCAACCAGAACCGCCTGCATGTGTTCAAGGCCTCCGACGGCACCGCGCTGCACGCACCGCAGCGGGTATAGGCGCCGCCCCCCGAGCCCCCCATCGAGAGGAACGCTTTTGAGAGACCCCGAGAACGCGATCGTCGAGGTCGAGCTGCCGGACGACTTCGACGAGTTCTGGGCGGCCGGCCTGGCGGACTGCGCGTCGTACCCGCTGGACCCGGTCCTCACCGAAATGCCGTCGCTGTCCACGGACAAGGTGATTGTCTACGATCTGCGCTACACCAGCTATGGCGGTCTGCGGATCGCAGGCTGGTACACCGTCCCGCGCGATCGGCCGGCTCCGTACCCGGCGTTGGTGACGATCCCCGGCTACATGTCCGAGCCGACGATCCCGAAGGAATGGTCCGAGCTCGGGTACGCCGCGCTCGCGGTGGCGCCGCGCGGAAAGCTGCGGTCGAACGACGTGTTCAACCCGGGCTACCCGGGATTGCTGACGCACAACATCGTCGACCACAACACGTACGGGTATCGCGGGTTCTACCTCGACGTGGTGCGGGCGGTCGAGGTATTGCTCGATCGTCCGGAGGTCGACGATCTGCGGATCGGGCTGCAGGGGTCGAGTCAGGGCGGTGGCCTCGGGATCTCGACGGCCGCGCTCATGCCGGATGTGATCAGGTGCGTCGCGGCGGGAGCGCCGTACCTGTGCGGGATCATGACCGCGCCGGCACTGACCCGGTCGTATCCGTACGAGGAGATCAACGAGTACTTGCGGATGCACCCGAAGGACGTCGACCGGGTGCGGGAGACGGTCGCGTACTACGACGGGCTCAACTTCGCACCGAAGGTGCGGGCGCCGACGCTGCTGTATCTCGGGCTCGAGGACGACGTGTGCCCGCCGGAGACCGGGTTCGCGCTGCGGCGGGTGCTGACGTGTGAGACCACCCTGCACGCCTACCCGCACTGCGCGCACCACGCCGGGCTGCCGGGCGTGATGCGGATCGTGGAGGACTTCCTTGCCGAACACCTCACCCCGGGACGGTGAACCGATGACCTTCGACAGCTACTGGTCCGCCGTCGACGAAGAGTTGGCCGCGATCCCCGCTCGGCCCGTGCTCGACCTGGTGCCGGCGCGGACGACGGACGAGGCGACCAGCTACACCGTGCGGCTCACCAGCACCGGGCCGTACCGCGTCTTCGGTCATCTCAGCATCCCGGCCGGTGACGGGCCGTTCCCCGCGCTCCTGCAGACGCCGCGCCACGGGAGCGTCAACGACATGCCGCACCCGAACGATCGGAGCCGGTACGTCGTGTTCGGCCTGATGCACCGTGGTCAGCGGCTGGCCGACGAAGGGTTCTCGGCGGCGTACCCGGGATTGTTGACGATGGGCATCGACGACCCGGCGTCGTACATCTATCGCGGGATCGCGGCGGACTGCCTGCGGGCCGCGGAGTTCCTGATGAGCCTGGACGAGGTCGATCCGGCGCGGGTGGCCGTGCGGGGGAACGACCTGGCGGTGCTGACGGCCGCACGGCGGCCCGGGTTCAGCGCGGTCCGGGTCTCGGAGTTGCTGTTCTACCGGGCGGCAGAGGCACGGCCGAAGTCGAGCCGCTATCCGCTCGAGGAGCTCAACGATCACCTCCGGGCCGGCTCGTCGGCGGAGATTGTTGCCCATGCTCTCGCCTACTTCGATCCGGTCCGGCATGCGTCCGCGGTGACCGCTCGGACGTTGCTCGCCGTCGACGATCCCGACTGGTGTGCGGCACTGATCGAGGCCTTGCCTGCCGCGAGTGTCTACAAGCTGACCCACCTCGATGGCACCGACAACGACTTCCTGGATGCCTGGCTGGCCGAACTCTCCGGCGTACCGCCGATGTCGAAGTTCCTCGTATGACCAATCCCTTCGGGGTCCGGCCCGTCATCAACGCCTCCGCGACACTCACCGCGCTGGGCGGCTCGCTGATGCCGCCTTCGGTGCTGAAGGCGATGACGGAGGGGGCGGCCCACTTCGTCGACCTGCCCGAACTCCACGACCACGTCGGTGAGCGCCTGGCCGCGCTCACTCGCAACGAGGCGGCCTGCGTGACGTCCGGTGCCGCGGCGGCGATCACCCTCACGGTCGCGTCGTGTGTCGGTGAGCCCGCGCAGGCGTTCCCGGCCGATGCCGAGGTCGTCATGTTCGCCGGCCAACGCAACGGCTATGACTACGCGGCCCGCCTGACCGGCGCCCGCATCGTAGAAGTCGGCCCGTCGATCGAGGAGCTCCGAGCCGTCCTGGTACGACGCCCCGCCTGCGTACTGTGGTTCGCCGGCGCCCGCTACGCGGCGGATGCTCTGCCGATCGAGGACGTGATCCGAGTCGCCCGGGAGCTCGCCTCGGCCGGCACCCCGGGCCGCATCGGAGCCCCTGGCCCCGCCGGTCCACCGGCTGTGCCGGTGATCGTGGATGCGGCGGCCCAGATTCCACCCCTCTCCTCGCTGTGGCGATTCACCACGGAGCTCGGTGCGGATGCCGTGATCTTCAGCGGTGGGAAAGGGTTGCGCGGACCGCAGTCCAGTGGGCTGGTGCTGGGAAAGCGGTGGATCGTCGACAGGTGCCGGGCGCATGCGTCGCCGAATCAGCAGATCGGGCGTGGGATGAAGGTCGGGAAGGAAGAGCTGCTCGGGCTGTACGCCGCGGTCGAGTGGACGCTGGAGCAGGACGAGGAGGCGCTGCTCGCGAGCTACGAGCAGATGGTCGACCGGTGGATCGTCGGCTTGCGCGGAGTGCCGGGTGTCGTTGCCGAGCGCGGGTACCCGAGTGAGGCGGGCCAGCCGCACGGGCGAGCGGTCGTCCGATTGCTGACCACCAGCGGCTGGACCCGGGACGGGTTGGTGCGGGCTTTGTGGGACGGGGACCCGCGGATCGCGGTCGGTGTGTTCGGCGTACCCGATGACGCGATCGCGCTGAACCCGCAGACGATCGAGCCGGGGGAAGACCTGGTGGTTCTCGATGCGCTGGTTCGGCACCTGAGCTCTGGGGATGCCCAGGGGCTTGGCTGACCTGGACCGAAACTCGGAGTCGGGCGCCGCAGCCGTCACCCGCTGTCCGCCACCCGGCGAGTGCCGTCCACCTCTTACGGCGGCGCGGAAAAGATGGAACCGGGGCGCCTGCTCACGCCAATTACCTCTGTCAATGAAGGACACCGAGAGGTAAGAGATGCAACATGAGAGCTGGACGGATGCGCCGCCCCGGCCACCCGCCGCCGGCCCGCGATCCCGGCTCGAGCCCGACCGGTTCGCCGCGTTGTTCACCCGGCACGGGCCCGAACTCAAGCGGTACGCCATCCGGCGACTGGGCGTGGAGCCCGCCGACGACATCGTGGCCGAGACGTTCGCCCAGGCCCTCCAGCATCTGGACTCGTACGACCTGGCCAGGGGCGACGAGCGGTCCTGGCTGTACGGCATCGCCACCAACCTCATCGGCCAGCACCGTCGGCGGGAGGTCGCGCTCTACCGCGCACTGAGCCGCACGGGGGCGGACTCGGTGATGGAGCCGTTCACCGACGAGGTGGAGCAGCGGGTGGTCGCGGACGCTGCTCGGCGGCGGCTGGCCGGCGCGCTGGCGGGGTTGTCCCGCAAACACCGCGACACGCTGACGCCGAGAAGGGGCCCACGCACCCGGGGAAGACGTTGGAGGAGCTCCAGGCGCTGCCTGCTGACCCTGACGCCCTGCTCGAGCACTTCCGCACCATGGATCGGAAGCTGACGCCGCTGTCGATCTGCGAGCCCGACTGCCCTGCGGGGACCGAGCAGGACGTCAAGGCATGGGGGGCCATCGGCTGGTACATGAGCCACGGCGCGCTGGTGCCGCCGGACAAGGCGGCGGCGATGTACCGGGCGCTGGCCAAGATCCCGAACGTCAAGATCGAGGAGGGCACCGCGGACGGCGACGGGCGCGCCGGCATCGGCGTGGTGCTCGACCTGGGCGAAGCCGGTCGCGGTATCTACATCCTCGACGCCGGCGACTACCACTACCTCGGCTTGAAGGTGGTCGACGGCGAAGGGACATCGGCGATGTCCGTCCTGAACTCCGGCATCGTGGACGAGCCCGGTCAAGTGCCCTGATCTCCCGAAGGGGCGGCGGCCCGACAGGGCCCTCGCGGTGCGGTAGCGTCCGGCGTCATGGTCGTGGATGTCTGGAACCGATTACGCAGGGCCGCCCCGCGCGGCGCCACGGCACTGATCGCCGACAGCGCTCTGGGCGCGCTCTTCCTGGCCCTGTACCTGGCCGAACGGCTCGTGGTGGCCCCCCTGCCGAACGCGAGCCTCCCGGCCGCCCTGGCCTGCGGGCTCGGCATCGCGGCCGGCCTGGCTCTGCGGCGCCGCACACCCCTCCCGGCCTTCGTCCTCGGCGCGACGGCCCTCGTCGCCGGCGTCATCGTCGCCGCCCCCAGCGTGCTCGCGCCGTACGCGAACCAGATCGGCGTGTACTCCGTCGGGCTGCACGCGACGCGGCGACGGGCTCGCTGGGGGCTGGTCCTCACGATCATCTACATAGCCGCCTACTTCGTGGTCGTCCGGCCCACGCCCCGGCCCGCGTCCATCGGCGGTGTGGTGTTCGTGTGGCTGCTGACCTGGCTGGTCGGGTACGGCACGGCGCGGCGGCGCGAGGAGCAACTCGCCGCCCGGCGGCTGATGCGGCGCCAGGCCGTCACCGAGGAGCGGGCGCGCATCGCCCGCGAACTGCACGACCTGGTCGGGCACACGGTCAGCCTCATGCTGGTGCAGGCCGGGGCAGGGCGGAGGGTGCTCGACCGCGACCCCGCCAAGGCCCGCGAACTCCTCCTCGGCCTCGAGCAGACCGGTCGCGCCGCACTCGCCGAACTCGACCGCGTCCTCGGCGTGCTGCGCCGCGACAGCCCGGGAGACGACGGCGAGACCGGCCAGCCCGGGCTCGCGGGCCTGCCCGAGCTGGCCGGGCGCATGACGGAGGCCGGGATCGAGGTCCGGGTCCAGATCGACCCCACACCGCCGGAACTGCCCCATAGCCTGGACCTCTCGGCGTACCGGATCGTCCAGGAGGCCCTCACGAACGCGCTCAAGCACGGCGACGCGACCTCCGCGACCGTCACCGTCCGCCACGACGGCGGTTCGCTCGACATCGACGTGCGTGACGACGGACGCGGGTCGCCTCCCGGCTACCAGCCGGGACGCGGCCTGCTCGGCATCGGCGAGCGGGTCGCCCTGTTCGGCGGCACCCTGTGGCACGGCCCGGCCGGCGCGGGCGGCTTCCGGCTGCGCGCCGTGCTCCCGTTGCCCACGAGCTCCGCTCTTTCACCCGGGGGCGCCGCCGCCTCACCCGAGGGAGGCGGCCCGTCGTCCGGTGACGGCCCCTCCGCCGAGCAGGAAGGACCGGTGACATGACCGTCCGTGTGCTGCTCGCCGACGACGACGCGCTGCTCCGGGCGGGGGTGGCGGTCGTGCTCGCCACCGCCGACGGGATCGAGGTGGTCGGCGAGGCCGCCGACGGCCTGCGGGCCGTGGCCCTGTGCCGGTCCCTCGCGCCGGACGTCGTCGTGATGGACGTGCGGATGCCCGGCCTGGACGGCATCGAGGCGACCCGGCGCATCGTCGCGGCGGGGCTGCCGGCCCGCGTGCTCGTGCTCACCACGTTCCAGTACGACGAGTACGTATGGGGCGCGCTGCGCGCGGGTGCCAGCGGCTTCCTGCTCAAACGCGCCTCGCCCGAGCGACTGATCGACGCCGTGCGCACCCTGGCCGCGGGCGACGCGCTGCTGGACCCCGCGGTCACCCGTGACCTCATCGGCCGGTTCGTGGCGAGATCGCCGGACGCGCCCGCCGCGCCGGCGCCCCACTGGTCACGGCTCGCCCAGCTCACCGAGCGCGAACGGCAGGTGCTGCGCCTCATCGCGGAGGGCTACTCCAACGAGGAGATCGCAGACCTGCTCGCGATCGCCGAGTCGACGGCCAAGACCCACGTGAAGCGCATCCTCGCCAAGATCGGCGCCCGTGATCGCGCGCAGGCGGTCGTCATCGCCTACCAGAGCGGTCACATGGGCGAGGGCCGTTCCTGAGCGTGGGCACGTGTCCCCGACGCGCGTCCGGGGTCGCCTACCCCCTCGGGGGTACGGGTGCTCACCCCGGCGGGGGGACGCTGCGCGGGCGGCCCGTCCGTAGCGTCAGCGGCCATGAAGAAATCCCTCAACGCTCCCGCCGGGTCGCCGGCCCGCCGCGTCGGTTGGGCGGCGATGACCGTCCTGGCCGCCGCCGTCGTCCTCCTGACGTCCCCGTATCTCACGCTCGATCCGGACGTCTTCCTGGAGCCGCAGAAGGCGGTGTACCTCACCCGCCAAGGCTCCCTCTTCCTCCACGTGGCCGGCGGAGTGGTGGCGCTGGCGCTGGGGCCGGCGCAGTTCGTGAGCCGGCTGAGACGGCGTTTCCCCGCCGTGCACCGCTTCACCGGCCGCGTCTATCTCACGGGCGCGCTGGCGGCCGGGATCGGCGGGCTGCTGCTGGCGCCGACCACCTACACCGGGCCGGTGGCCGCCCTGGGGTTCGGCACGCTGGCGGTGCTCATGCTGCTGACAGCCGTGGCCGCCTTCGTCGCCATCCGGCGTCGCCAGGTGGACCGGCACCGGATCTGGATCACCAGGTCGTACGCGCTCATCTTCGCCGCGGTCACCTTCCGGCTCTGGCTCATCGTGCTGCGCATGTCCGGGGTCCCGTTCGAGGACGCGTACGTGTGGGGCGCATGGCTGTCATGGATGATCAACCTGCTGGTGGCCGAGCGGGTGATCAGGACGACCTGGCCCGCCGGTGGACGGCCCGTACGAACGGCGGGATGACCCCCTCTTGGGCCAGGTCTGGACCTGATGGTGGGAACCGGTCGGCTGCGGGCGGGCAAGTAGGGGTGTTCCATCCGTGAGCCGAGAGGCCAGAGCATGTCAGAAACGAGCCCCGCCGATTCCGCGGTCATCGCGCGGTCCCGGCAGGAGCCCGAGGTGTTCGGGGAGATCTTCCGCAGGCACGCGGCCGAGATCAAGAGATTCGTCATTCGCCGCCTCGGACTCGACGTCGCCGAGGACGTGGTGGCGGAGACCTTTCTCGCCGCCTTCCACCAGCGCGGCCGGTACGACCTGGCCAGGCACAACGCCCTGCCCTGGTTGTACGGCATCGCCACCAACCTCATCGGTCGCCACAGGCGCACCGAGGCCAGGCAGCTGAACCTCCTGGCCCGCACCGGTGTGGACCCGGTCACCGAACCCTTCACCCCGCGCAGCGACGAGCGGCTGAGTGCCCAGGCCGTACAGCAGCGCCTGGCCGCCGCGCTTGTCGCGCTGCCCGCCGGGCACCGCGACGTGCTGCTCCTGGTGACCTGGGGCGGCCTGAGTTACGCCGAGGCCGCCGAGGCGCTCGGCATCCGCGTCGGTACGGTCCGCTCACGCATCAACCGGGCCCGTACCAAGATCCGCGAGGAACTGGGCGGGACCGACCCCACAGCACTCGTCATCGAGGAGGTCCGCCATGGATGACCTGGCCCAGCTCAACAACTTCCGCTCCGAGGTCCCCGTGCAGGAGGACCTGCGGGCCGAGGCGGAGCGCCTGATGGCCGGCATGTCGGCGCCGGCGCGCCCCAATTTTCGCCGCCTCGGACTGCGCGCCGCATTGGCAGGAGGTCTGGCGGCCGCGGTGGGAGTGGCGGTGTTCCTTGTCCAGAACCAGCCCGCCCCGACGCCACCCCCTCCGCTGATCCGCACGGTCGCGGCCGTGGAGGTGCTGACGCGGGCGGCCGAGCACGCCGGCAGCCGTCCGGAGCTGCATCCCAGGCCCGGCCAGTTCCTCGTCTACCAGTCGGAGACCATGAACTCGGCCGAAGGGGAAGGGCAGATCTGGCTGTCGCGTGCCAGGCGCACGTTCTGGCAGCCGGTCGAGGGCAGTTCGGTCAAGGCGTTCCTGCAGAATGAGATCTTGGCGCCTCTGCCGTATCCGGGGCACACGCTCCCGCCGCTGGCACAGTGGGAGCAGGAGCAGGTGGGCAAGCCCAGTCGTCCTGAACGGGCCGCTGACTTCGACGACCGCCCCGAGTTCATGCGTAACGACTACGCCTACGTCAGCAAGCTGCCGGCCGATACCGAGGGCATGCGCAGGCACCTCTACACGCAGGTGCCCTTCGACGGGTCGCAGGACTACGAGGCGTGGGGCAGGGTCGGCGGGTTGCTCGAGGAGTCCTATCTGCCCGCCGCGCAGCGGGCCGCGCTCTTCGGCGCGGCGGCCACGATTCCCGGGGTGGTGACGGTGAAGGAGGCGCAGGACGCCGCAGGGCGTACGGGCATCGCGGCGGCGATGGTGTCGCCTATGGGGGTCAGGGAGGAGTACATCTTCGACCGGAAGACGTACGACTATCTCGGCCACCGGGGGGTGGTCGTGGACGCGAAGCCGGCCAATGCTCCGGTGGGGAGCGTGGTGTCGTCGAGCGCGCAGTTGAAGGTGAGCGTCGCCGACAGCGCGCCGATCGTGGAGTAGACGGCACCCGATATCGACCGGCCGACGTGCCGCGCTTCAACCCGGATGATCTCCATCTGCCACTCCTTCAAGGTCCAGACCCTGTGCCGTGGCGAGCGGAGGCATCGGATATATTGCAAATAAAGCATATCTATTGCGATATTTGCAACGAGAAGTGTTCCATGCGGGTGGTCACATGGGCGGGGGTTCGGCTCGCCCAGCAGGAAGCCCCGATCCCGGAGATCTCGGACGGGGAGGTGCTGGTCAGGGTCTTCGGAGTCGGAGCTCGTCGTCACACCCGTCCGGAACCGCATGTACACCGACTCCAGCGCCGACGGAGGATGAGCAGCCGATGAGACCAGTAGACGTGCTCGCGATCGGGGAGACCATGGTGATGGTCACCCCGGTGGGCGGGCGGCTCGACGCGGACAGCACGTACATCCTGCGGCCGGGCGGCGCGGAGTCGAACGTGGCGGCGCTGCTCGCCCAGCTCGGCCACCGCACGGCGTGGGCCGGCGCGGTGGGCGGCGACCCGCTGGGCGACATCATCGTCGACGCGCTGCGCGCGCACGGGGTGAACGTCGATCTCGTACGCCGCGACGCCGAGCGGCCCACCGCCGTGTACTTCAAGGATCCGACCTCGTCGGGCACCGCGGTCTACTACTACCGGCGGGGTTCGGCGGCCTCGGCCATGACCGTCGCCGAGGTCGCCGGCTGGGCGGCGCGGCCGTCCCGGGTGACGCACATCTCCGGCATCACCGCGGCGCTCTCCGAGCCGTGCCTGGACCTGACCCGGCACATCGTGTTCGACCGCCCGTTGGGGCCGTCCGTGGTCAGCTTCGACGTCAACCACCGTCCCGGCCTGTGGTCGGGCGACGGGCCCGACGTGCTCCTGGAGCTCGCGCGGCGCGCCGACGTGGTCTTCGTCGGGCGGGACGAGGCGGCGGCGCTGTGGGGGACGTCGGACGCGGAGAGCGTGCGCGACCTGCTCGACGGACCGGCGTACCTGATCGTGAAGGACGCAGCTATCGAGGCGGTCAGCTTCACCCCCACGGGCGTGCACCGCGAGCCGTCGATGCCGGTCGAGGTCCTGGACGCGGTCGGCGCGGGCGACGCCTTCGCCGCCGGTTGGCTGAGCGGGTTCCTGGACGGCCGCGACGAGGCGACCCGGCTGCGGCTGGGGCACTACGCGGCTTCCCGTGTTCTGATGTCTCCGGCCGACCTGGCCGATCTTCCCCCCGCTGACGAGATCGTCACGCTGCTCACCGAAGGGGCGCACACCCTTGTCGCAGACCGTCGCCCGTGCCATTGACATCATCGGTTTCGTCTCCGTAGGGCACCGCACGCTCGGTCAGATCGCCGAGCACCTGGGCGTGCACAAGTCGACCGCGCTGCGCCTGCTGCAGACGCTGGAGGAGGGCGGGTTCGTCCGGCGGGTGCCGGGCGGCGCGTACGGCATGGGCTTCCAGCTCATCGCGCTCGGCCAGCTGGCCCTCGACCAGGTCGAGGCCCGCTCCCTGGCGCACCCGATCCTGCACGAGCTGAGCGAGAAGTCCGGGCACACGGTCCACCTCGGCGAGCTGGCCGGAGACCAGGTCGTCTACGTCGACAAGATCGACGGCCGGGGCACCGTGGCCATGGGCTCCCGCATCGGGCTGCCCGCCCAGGCGCACACCGCGGCCGTCGCGAAGGTCATCCTCGCCTACCAGGACGAGAAGACCCGGGCGCGGTTCCTGGAGCGCGCCGCCTTCACCCGCTTCACGCCCACGACCATCACCGACGCCGACGCGTTCGAGGCGGACCTCGCGCTCACCCGGGAACGGGGATGGGCCGAGGACGACGGCGAGCACGAGGACTACATCAACTGCCTGGCGCTGCCGGTGTTCGACGCCCGCGGCCGGGTCACCCACGGGATCTCCATCACCGCTCTGCGAGCGGTCGCGCCGCTGGCGGAGCTGCGCGCGCACCTTGACGAATTCCGCGAAGCGGCCCACCAGATCTCGAAGAACCTGGGCTGGGGAGGAGACGCATATGGACGCCGCTGAGTTCTTCGGCCGGCACCTCGACCGTAACCCGATTCTCGGCATCTTCCGCAACCTCGATCCCGAGGCGACCGTGGAGAGGTGCGAGCGCGCCTGGGCGTTCGGCGTCGAGCTCATCGAGGTGCCCGTACAGACGCCCGACGCCCTGCCGTCCCTGCGCGCGGCGCTCGGCGCGGCGCGGCGGCACGGCAAGAGCGTCGGCGCGGGGACGGTGACCACCACCGAACAGCTCGCGGAGGTCAGCCGTCTGGGCGCGGCGTTCACGGTCGCGCCCGGCCTGCACCCCGAAGTCGTCGCGGAGTCGCGCCGGCTCGGGCTCCCCCACCTGCCCGGCGTGGCCACCTCCACGGAGATCGCCACAGCTCTGTCGCATGGCTTCACCTGGCTCAAGGCGTTTCCGGCCGAGCAGCTCGGCCCCGGCTGGATCACCGCTCAGCTCGCGCCGTTCCCCGCCGTCCGTTTCGTCGCGACCGGCGGGATCGACGCCGCCAACGCGGCCGCCTTCCTCGCCGCCGGGTGCCGGGGGGTCGCGGTCGGATCCGCGTTGAACGACCCGGACGCGCTGGTACGGCTGCGGGACGCGGTTTCCCGGTAACCGTTCACCCGCTGTCGATGATCGACCCCGGCCCGTTGGCCGCGTGCCGGGCGATCCCCTCCCACCGTTGCATCAGGCCCGCGTACCAATCCTGCCTGCCCCTGGCCGCGAAGAGCGACTCCAGTTCGCGCAGCCGCGCCCCGATCCGCGCCACATCAGCGGCACTGAGATCGTTGTTCTTCCACTCGAACGCGAACCGCGCCCCCTCAGAGGTTTCCACGATCTCGAACCGGTCGAAGAACGGCTTGGCCCACTTAGACAGCCCTCGCATCATGGGCAGATCAGCCGGATCGATGAAACAGAACTCGTGATCGATGCCCGCCGTCCGGCCATCCTCGGCGACCATGAAGTTGGTCCGCCACCTGTCCGTGTTGAGCGTCAGCGCATCACCGAGCCCGATCAAGAGGACGTCTCCAGCGTTGCCCAGCGCCTTTTTCGGCAGCCCGAACCCGTGGAGAAACTCGATCAGCAGCCGATTCGGCCCCGTCCGGTAAACCCGCGGAACCCGCGCCCCGATCGCCTCGTAGACGTGCGACCCCAGTTCCTCGGAATCGGCGCGACGTCTCGGAAGTTGCGCCTCGACTTCGACGACCTTAACCATCTGTATTACCTTCTCGACCGCGCTGCTACCGTCGTGGAAGATCAGCTTTGCGACATGTCCTGCGTTGAGCATCCCGCCACTGAGCGGGATGCGGTCCTTGGTCCCTGACAGCAGCCCGCGCACCAGTTCGCCGGGGAAGGTCCAGTGACCGATGCGCGACGGCTCGCGGAAACCCTCCTGCGCGTACCACGGTTGCCTGACCTGTGCCACAGGCGTCTCCGGTGCCCGCGCCGCCGAGGCGTCCGCCACCTGGCTCGCCTCTGTCGTCCTGCTCCGGTCCGGCACTCTGCCCGCGTCCACGGGTTGCCCCGCGTCCCGCGTCCCGTTCGCGTCGGCCGTCCTGCCCGGCTCGGGCGTGCCTTCCCGCATCCGTACGGTCGGCGCGTCCTCAATGCGGCCCGTCACCGCCTCGCCCGGTCGCGGCCCGGCCGAATCGGCGGGCTTCCCGCCGTCGTCCTGCCGCAACCTGATCGTCGGCGTATCCTCGATCCGCCCACCAGGACTGTTCTCGCCCCGTCCCGCTCCGCTCTCCCTCAGCCGCACCGTCGGCGCATCTTCAATCCGTCCGGCAACGGCGTCACGGGCGCGCACACCAGACGCATCACCATTGTTCTGCCGCATCCCGGCCGTCTGCACATCCTCCCGCCCCAACCGCAGGGTTGGGGGGTCCACGTCCGCGTGCGGGTCCCGGTTGATCAGTTGGTCGATGCGTCCGGTATGCGACGCCCGGGGCGGGTGGTGATCCGCACCAGGCTCCTCCCGTACGCCGCTCAGGTCCGTACGCCTCCCAGCGACCGCCGCCCCCGACTCATCTCCGTTCTGTACACCCCGTACCGACCCGTCCGCCTCAGCCGGGGAGGACACTCCACGCTCCTGCCCTCTCGACGAGGGCATGGGCCCGCCACCATCGGACGCCCCTCGCGGCGAACGCCCCTCTGCCCCTCCGAGCGCAGGCCCGGCATCCCCGGCCTCCGAATGGACCGGCACCGCGTCGCCACCATGTCCCGTGGCCCGGCCCGGCGTCCAACTGGCCCAGTGGGCGTCCACTCCGCCCACCATCCCCGAGGTGAACGCCTTAGCCATCACCGTCCAATCGAGCGGCTGCCCGCTCATCAGCGAACTCGCCACCGTCGCCCCCGCCGACGCCACCCCCGAATGCCCCATCAACATCCACAGCGACCGCGTGGGCAACGCCCAAGCCAATCCCGTCAGCAGCCCGCCCGTCATCATGCCCATCCCCGCGGAGGTCGCCACCTGCTCGAGGTCGATGTCGTCGCGCCGCGTCTGGGTGGCCTGTACGTACAGGTCCATCCCGCCCATCAGCGCGCCGAAGAGTGCGACGTTCACCAGCAGCCGCTGCCTGAACTGCCTGATCGTCCACCGCGCGGCCTCAGCCCGCACCTTGAACAGCCCCTGCGCCGTCAACCGCCCGGCCGGGTGCAACAGCGCCCACGTCAGCCACAGCATCTGAACCACGAACAGCAACACGGCCAGCTTGATCATCCGCTTGGTGTACTGGACCTGCACCCCAAGCTCGTTCAGCTCGATCGCGAACGAGACCAGCTGCTTCACCAACCGGGCTTTCCGCCCTCCGACGGTCTTATCGACCCGCTTCACGAACGCCTTGAGCGCGTCCCCATCCCACTCCCCCTGCGTCCGGCCGGCCAGCCACTCCGCCACGCCGTCAACCCCGGCCACCACCTTCCGCGCAGCCGCCACGAGCGCATCGGCCAGCCGGAACAGACTCCGCTCGTCTCCCTGCGGCCAATCCGTCCCCACGACCCAGCCGACCCACGGCCGCAGCCACGCGGGAACTGGAAGCCCGTCAAGCCACATGGCACTCAGCTCTCAGCGCTCTCGCCCGCCACTTCGCCCGACACCCTCTCCGACCTCACCGACACCACCAGAAACTCCTGTCCACTATGCCCACCTTTTGGCGTTTTGGCACGTCATTGCACACAAAGCCCGGCCACTAGGCGCCCCTGGTGGTCTTTCGAGGGGAACGGCGCCGCCAACGCGGCCACCTTCCTCGCCACCGGGTGCCGGGGTCGCGGTCGGATCCGCGTCGAACGATCCGGACTCGCTGGTACGGTCGCGGGACGCAGCTTCTCGGTGACATGAGATGGTAGTTCGTCCTACGAATTTGTTACTCTGGCCCAGTGAGTGAACATGTTGACGGCCAGATCGGGACGGTGGCGGCGCTGGTGCGGTCCACTTTCCTGGTGAATGCCGTGTACGCAGAATCCGCCCGCGAATACGGCCTCACCCAGCAGCAGGGCCAGTTGCTGTGCGTTTTGATGCCGCAGCCGTACGGCATGAGCGAGCTGGGCGCGGTGCTCGGCCTGGCCAAGTCGAGCCTGACCGGCCTGGTTGATCGCACCGAGCGCAACGGCCTGGTCCAGCGCAAACCCGATCCCCAGGACTCCCGCGCGGTAAGGGTGGCGCTCACCGGGCAGGGCGCCAAGCTCGCCGACGAGTTCTACACCGCGACCTGCCGCCGCATCGAGGAACTGACCTCGGGGTTCGCCCCAGCGGAACGCGACACGCTCGCCGCTTTGCTCGGCCGCGTCGTGATGGACAACAAGGTGCCCACCGTCTTCATGGAACCAGATTCCCTGCGCTGAACCCGAGAAGAGGTTGCAGTTCGCTCTACGAACTAATATTGTTCGTGACACGAACTCAACCTCTTTTTGTGTGATGGTACGGAAAGGCAGAACATTGTCCGCACACGACGTCGTCTTCGGTTTTGGCACGCATCCCGGCATCGACGACATACCCGAACTGCTGCGCATGGCCCAGCAGGCCGACCAGGACGGGCTCGACATCTTCACCTTGTCCGACCATCCCTACGCCGGCGAGCGCCTGGACGCCTACGCCGCGCTCGGCTTCATCCTCGGGCGTACGCAGCACATCGCCGGTTTCGCCAACGTCACCAACCTGCCGACCAGGCCCGCTCCCATGCTGGCCAGGACGGTGACATCGCTGTCGGCACTGTCGGGCGGCCGGATCGTGCTCGGCATGGGCGCGGGCGGGCTGTGGGATCGCATCGCCGACATGGGAGTGCCGCGGCTGACGCCCGGCGACGCCGTGGACGCCTTCGAAGAGGCGATCGTCCTGGTCAAGCTGCTGTCAGGCGGCGGTCCTCCGGTCACCTACCAGGGTGACCACTACCAGGTGAACCAGATCGAGCCCGCTCCCGTCGCCGCGCCGCCCGTGTGGACCGGGTCGGTCGGCCCGAAATCCCTGGCCGCCACCGGCCGGGTGGCCGACGGTTGGATCCCCGGCCACGCGGCCGACTGGCTCAGCGAGCGCTACCGGACCTCACGGCCCATCATCGACGAGGCGGCCACGTCCGCCGGCCGCGATCCGAGCGAGATCCGCACGGTCTTCAACTTCCCCGGCCGCATCACCGACCAGCCACTGCCCGCCACCCGTGACCACGACGGCCGCTGGCTCGGCGGCTCCGTCGGCCAGTGGGTCGAGGAACTGACCGCAGCCGTGCTGGAGCACGGTGCGTCGGGCTTCACGCTCTTCTCCGCCGGCCACAGCGCCCCGGGCCTCACCATCCTGGCCCGCTGGGCCCAGGAGATCGTCCCGGCCGTCCGCGAGGCGATCGCGAAGTAAAAATCGGATCGAGTACGAAATTGGAGTAGTTGTATATTCGAAGTCACTATGGTTTTCTGGGGTCGTGAGCCGGACTCCCCCGGCATCCAGCGACACCAACAAGAGGAACCTGCCATGAGCTCTCCCCGTGACCTCCGCATCGCGATCGTGGGCGCCGGCCGCCCTTCGGCATCGGCGCCAACCTCGCCCTGATCGACGGCAGCGACCTGGCCACGGCCATCGCCACCCATGCCGACCTCGACCGGGCCACCGCCGCCTACGAAGAGGCCATGCTGCCCCGGTCGGCGGCCGCCGCTCAGGCCTGCGCGGAGCTGATGGACAACCTGTCGGAGAACTTCACCGGTGACGTCGACAGCGTGCGGCGCACCCTCAACGACCGCATCCGCCGAGCCCAGCCCGGACTGGTCAGCGGGTAGGAGTGCGGTCCACATCGGCCCAGCCGTTGCGCAGCCGGGCGAACAGGATGCGCAGCGTGTGGGCGGGATCGGGGCTCTCCTCGGCGAGGGCGCCGACGTCCAGGGCGAAGCGGGCCAGCGCGCGAGCCTGGAGGTCGTCGTCGGACAGGCCGGCTTCCTCGGCGATGGCCTGGGCGAGAGTGGTCTCCCAGTTGCGTTGCATGCGCATGAAGTGGTCGCGCAGCGCGGGGGTGGCGTGGACCAGGTTCAGGAACTCCTCGCGGGAGGGTTCGCCGGTCTGGCGCGGCTCGGGCGCGGCGAGATAGGTCTCCAGCGCGTCCAGGATCGTCGCTTCTGCCGGACGGTCGCGCACCACGGAGCCCAGTCGCTGTTCGTGCGCGGCCTCCTGGTCGAAGACCAGCGATTCCTTGCTGGGGAAGTAGGCGAACAGCGTGCTGACCGCGATGTCGCACGCGTCGGCGATCTCGGCCACGGTCACCGCGTCGAAGCCGCGCTCGCGGAACATCGCGAAGGCCGTGTCGGCCAGCCGCTTGCGTGTCTGGGCCTTCTTGCGTTCCCGCAGTCCTCCGCGTGTCATGCCGCCACTGTAGTCCAGATATCGAAGCTGCAATGAATCAATAGTCACTTGCTTTTCATAGTTACTTCAGAAATCCGGCGATCACCCAAGGACGAGCGGGAGTTTTGCGGCCAGCTCGCCCAGTTCGGCCTTCTCCGCGTCGGTCGGGGCACGCCGTCCGGTGCCGACCAGCAGCGCGTCCTTGTCGGCGAACGTCGCGGGGAACGCGGTCCCGGCGATCTTCTCCAGCATCTCGCGGGACCGGGCGAGCCCCTCGGCGGGCGGTTCCGCCGCGTCCGGGAGGTGCGCGATCAGGTCGAGGTGGTGCAGCGTCCATTCCAGGACGTACGCGGAGAGGTAGTCGCCCGCGGTGAGGACCTCGTCGCGGGTGCCGACCCGGAGGCCCGGGTCGGCGAGTTCGGCGGCGCGGCCGGCGGCCGAGCCGACGTCGTCGAGGTGGAACTTGAGCAGCCGAGGCTCCTCGTACGCGGCGGCCAGCCGGACGATCAGCGCGTCGAGCGGGTCGTCGCCGGTCGGTGGCGTCGTGGCGATATCCCAGTAGGTCACCGCGTCGCGGGTCGGCTCCGTTCCGGCGGGGGTCACGAGGGTGATCAGGACGTCCTGAGCGTCGATGACCAGATGGCACACCAGGTCCCGCACGAGCCAGCCGGCACAGCCGGACGGCCGGGCGAAGTCCTCGTCCGGGAGCTCGGCGACCGCCGTGCGCAACGCCGTCCAAGCGCGAGCGAAAAGATCCACATCGGCACGGTAGTGCGGTGCCGTGATGGCGAACAAGCGCATTTGGACGGTCGGTGCGCGCAGGCTCGGGTCAGGTGCTCCCAGACGGGTGGCCCGTGTGCTGCCGCTCCTGGCCGTCGACTGTCAGCTCGGCATGGAGAAGCGCACCGGCATGTGCTTGATCCCGTTGATGAAATCTGACCGCATCCGCTTGACCGGCCCCGCGTGCTCCGCCTCAGGGAAACGACGCAGCAGCTCCCTGATCATGCAGGTGATCTGCAGCCGCGCCAGGTTGGCGCCCAGGCAGAAGTGCGGGCCGCCGCCGCCGAACGTCATGTGGTCGTTGGGATTGCGGCGGATGTCGAAGGTGTACGGGTCGGTGAAGATGTCCTCGTCGTGGTTGGCGGACATGTAGAACGTGACCACCTTCTCCCCCTCGGCGATCTTCTGGCCGCGGAGTTCGGTGTCGCGCGTGGCCGTACGCCGGAAGTTGTGGATCGAGGAGCCCCAGCGCAGGAACTCCTCGGTGGCGCTGCGCCACAGATCCTCGTCGTCGAGGCCGGCGGCCAGGGCGCGATAGCTGTCCGGGTGGGTGATGAGGGCGTTCATGGCGTGGGCGATGAGGTTGCGGGTGGTCTCGTTCCCGGCGACGCACAGGATCACGAAGAAGGAGTCGATCTCGTCCCTGGTCAGCCGGTCGCCCTCGACCTCCGCCTGGACGAGGGCGGTGAGGATGTCGTCACGCGGGTTGCGCCGGCGGTCGTCGACCAGGCCGTCGCAGTAGGCGAAGATCTCGGCCGCGGCGTTCTCGCCGTCCTCGGGCGTGGTGCGGAAGTCGGGATCCTGGAAGCCGACCATGCGGTTCGACCACTCGAAGATCAGGTGGTGGTCCTCCTCGGGGACGCCGAGGAGGTCGCAGATCATCTGCAGCGGCAGGTACTCGGCCACGTCGGTGACGAACTCGACCTCGCCGTTCCGGTCCCGCGCGTCGTTCGCGATCTTCTCGGCGCGCCGCTGTACGGTCCCGCGCAGCCGGCCGATCGTCCTGGGCGTGAACCCCGCGCTCACCAGCCGGCGGTAGCGGGTCTGCTTGGGCGGGTCCATGTTCAGGAGCGTCATGCTGGCGATCTCGATGAACTCCGGTGTCTGCGTACGGATGAACGCGGTCCCGATCTCGGTCGACCAGGTATGCACATCCCTGCTGATCGCCCTCACATCATGATATTTCGTGACAGCCCAGAAGCCGGTGTCGTCGGGGACGTCGTGCCAGTGGACGGGCGCGTTCTGGCGCAGGTAGGCGAACTGGTCGTGCGGGACTTCGCGTTCCCACGTGTCTTCGAGCAGGTTGATCCGCATGGGCTCCCTTTCGGCGCGATGATCTAGGAGTCGAGCAGTCCGAGCGGCTCCGGGTGGTCCGGGCCACCCGAGGGATTCAGGGGTCGGGCAGGCCGAGCAGGTCGCGCAGGCTTTCGACGACGGCCCGCTCCTCGACCGCCGAGGGATCGAGCCGGTGCTGCACCGCGCAGCCGATCAGCACCCCGAGCACGGCTGTCGCCGTCCGTTCCGGTGATCGGCGAAGCGGCACCCCCGCCGTCTCGGCCCAGTCGGACAGCCCTCCGGCGAGCCGGGCCCGGATGTCGGCGTAGCGCCGCGCCAGCGGCTCGGCGATGGCGGGATCACGCGCGCCGTGCAGCCACAGCTCCAGTTCGAGCAGGAGCCATGACGCACCGCGATCCTCGTCCGTACGGGTCAGCGCTTCGAACAGCGCGGCCAGCCGGTCGTCGAGCTCGGTGATCTCCTCGAACCCGGCGAGCAACTCGGCCGCGGTCTGGTCCTTCCACACCTCCAGCAGCGCGAGCAGCAGCCCTTCCTTGCCACCGAAGTGGTTGTACAGCGCGCCGGTGGTGCGATCGGCCACATCGGCCACCGCCTCGGCGGACACCGCGTGGAACCCCTTGCGGGCGAACAGGTCCGCCGCCGCGTCGATCAGCCGGGCCCGGGTCTCGGCTCGCCGCTGATCCTGGGTACGCGCCACCTGGGGCTCCGATCGGATATCGGGACGGCTACATATGTTTGCCTTTCGATATATATGCTTGAACGAGCGCTAGGTCAAGTCCTTCGCTTTGCCATCCCTTTGCCCGGTGCGAACGCGACCTTGACCCTTGTTGAAACAGGCGTTGCCGCACGCCTTCCTAGGCTGTCGCGCATGCGACTGCCGCGGATGATGAGCATGCTGGTTGCGACCGCCATCACCGTGGTCTCCTGCGGTCCGCCGCCCGCGCCCATGGTGGCGACCATCGAGTCCGCGCCGCCGCTGAAGTCCGCTCCACGAAAGCACGCGCAGGCTCTCGCCCGCAGAATCAACGTGTACGCCCATGACAAGCCAGGAATGCTGAGCCCGCGGGTGGAGAACCTGACCCCTCGCGTGTACGTCCCCAACAGCGAGTCGAACACGGTGGACGTCATCAACCCGCGGACCTTCCGCGTCGTGCACCGCTACCAGGTCGGCGCCCTGCCCCAGCACGTCGTGCCCTCCTGGGACCTGAAGACGCTGTGGGTCAACGAGAACCAGGGCAACCGGCTCACCCCCATCAACCCGGTGACGGGCCGCCCCGGCAAACCGGTGCCCGTGGACGATCCGTACAACCTGTACTTCACCCCCGACGGCTCGTACGCGCTGGTCATGGCCGAACGCAACAACCGCCTCGACTTCCGCGACCCGCACACGATGCGCCTGATCCGCTCCCTCGACCTGCCGTGCAGAGGCGTCAACCACGGCGACTTCACCGCCGACGGCTCCGTCTTCCTGGCCAGCTGCGAGTTCTCCGGCCAGCTCGTGGCGATCGACTGGAAGCGCCCCCGCGTTAAGAAGGTGATCGGTGTGGGGTCGGGGAACATGCCGCAGGACGTCAAGCTCTCGCCCGACGGCCGCCGCTTCTACGTGGCCGACATGATGGCGGGCGGCGTGTGGATCATCGACGCCGCCACCGTCCGGCGAGTGGGCTTCCTGCGCACCGGCAAGGGCGCGCACGGCCTGTACGTCAGTAGGAACGCGCGAGTGCTCTACGTCTCCAACCGGGGCGAGGGGACAGTGTCCGTCGTCTCGTTCGCCCGCCGCGAGGTGGTCGATCGGTGGCGGATCCCGGGCGGCGGCTCACCCGACATGGGCGGGGTGTCGGCGGACGGCAAACAGCTCTGGCTCTCCGGGAGGTATCACGGGGTCGTCTACGTCTTCTCCACCGAAACCGGCAGACTACTCCACAAGATCAAAGTCGGCCAGGGGCCGCACGGCCTGTGCTTCTTCCCGCAGCCCGGACGCTACTCCCTCGGTCACACCGGCGTGTTCCGATGACCTGCCGCCGTCAGCAGTCACGCTCGCCCGCCAGACCGCTGGCGGTTACGCCAGCAAACCCGTGCCCGTCGATGCCGCTACCGGCGGCGACGCCTCCGAGATCACTGAATGCGGCCGTGCTAGGCGCGCGGACTGCCTGGGTGCTGGTCGATTGCCGGCGGTGTGGGCCAGTCCAGCCCTGTGGCGAGTGTGGCGATGGCCTGGTCGATGTCGGCGCGGAGACCGTCGACGACCTGTGTGGCGGGGGTTCTTGGGGTGGTGCGGTCGAGCCAGTGATCGATGGCGACACGCAGGGTCGCGAGGGCTGCTGCGGCGCACACGGCCGGATACACAGGGCTCGGCTTCGCAGGCTCGTCGCTGGGCTCTGGTGTCGGGGTGCCAGGCGGCGGGACGCCGAGGCCGACGCGTTCGGTGATGGCTTCGGCGAGCGCCTTCTCTTGGGCGGCAAGTACAGCCAGTTGCTGAGGCAATAGCGACGGTGTCCCTCGGACGAGCCGCAGTGCTTCGATGTGCTCGTGGCTGGTCGCGTGGCTCTGGTCCATGACGACGAGTACCGCTTCACGCAGGGCTTGGAGTACCGATTCGGTGTGTGGTCGGTTGCGGTATTCCTCGACCAGCGCCTCGGCTCCGATGGCCGCTGTGGCCATCATGGCTTCCTCTTTGCTGGAGAAGTGGTTGAAGAAGGTGCGCAGATGGATGTCGGCTTCGTCGGCGATCTGCTCGATGGTGACGTTGTCGACGCCGTCGCGGAGGGCCAGGGTCAGTGCCGCGTTGCGGATGGCGGCGGTGGTCGCCAGTTTCTTGCGCTCGCGCCGCCCGATGCGTCGTGGCGGCGGCGCGGTGCAGCCGCTGCCTCTACTCAACGGTGCTCAGGCGTTCCTGGTGACCGGGTTCGAGGAGGCCCGGGAGGTGTTGGGGGATGTGCGGTTCAGCTCCGACCGATTCCGCCACAAGGTGGCCACCCAGCTCCAACCGGACGGGGTCGCCGAGCTGGCCACTGCGGCCGGTCGCGGCGAGGCGTCGGTCTCGGCGGCCCCGGCCGGGAGCCGATCTGATGGGATATTCGTGTTCATGGACCCGCCGGAGCACACCCGGCTGCGGCGACTGCTGACCGGCCAGTTCTCCGTGAAACGGATGAAGGCCCTGGAGTCGCGGCTGACCGAGGTCGCGGTCGAGCACATCGAGGCCATGAAGGCGGCCGGTACCGAGGCCGACCTCGTACCCGCCTACGCGCTGCCCATCCCGTCACTGATGATCAGCGAACTGCTCGGAGTGGACTACGCCGACCGCGCCGAGTTCCAAGTGAACACCGAGATTTCGCTCAACGTCACCGCCAGCGCCGAGGACCGGGCGAAGGCCGGTGCCGCCCTGTACGGGTTCGTGTGCCGACTGGTGGCCGAGAAGCGTGCGAACCCGACCGACGACCTGCTCTCCGGCCTGGTCCACGACGCCGACCCGCCGCTGAGCGACGCCCAGCTCATCGACATGGCCCTGGTCCTGCTCGGCGCTGGCCACGAGACGACCGCGAACATGCTCGCGCTGGGCACCTTCGCGTTGCTCGAGAATCCCCGGCAGCTCGCGGCGCTGCGCGCCGACCCGACGCTGATCGACGGCACCATCGAGGAGTTGCTGCGTTACCTGAGCATCGTCCAGCTCGGAGTCACCCGGGTCGCCACCGAGAACATCACCGTCGGCGGCGTGGACATCCCCGCCGGCGCCACCGTTGTGATCGGCGTCCCCGAGGTCAACCGTGACCCCCGGCTCTTCCCCGAGCCCGACAAGCTCGACGTGCAGCGCCCCCGTGGCCCGCACCTTGCCTTCGGTCACGGCATCCACGGATGCCTGGGCCAGCAGCTGGCCCGCATCGAGATGCGCATCGGGTTCACCGAGCTGATCACCCGGCTGCCGAACCTGCGGCTGGCCGTGCCCGCCGAGGACGTCCCGCTGCGCAACGACATGCTCATCTTCGGTGTCCACTCCCTGCCCATCACCTGGGCCTGAGCTCTCGCTACACCCAACCGAAGGAGAAACCAGTCATGGTGGACACCAATCGCGTGGCCGTGGTCACCGGCGCCGCATCGGGAATGGGACTCGGCATCTCCCACCGGCTGGCCGCCCTCGGGCACCGTGTCGCACTGTTCGACCTCAACGGTGACGGAGCCCAAGAGGCGGCAGCGGAGATCGGCCGATTGGGCGGGAAGGCCACGGCCGCCGCGGTGGACGTCGCCGATCTGCCCCGCAGCCGCGATCATGCTCGAGGAGCAGTCGTGAGCGAGCAGTCGGTCCTCGTGGTGGGCACGTCGGCGGCCGGACCGGCCACGGCCGAGGCGCTGCGACGCTCTGGCCGGAACCGCCGGGATCACGCTGTTGGTCTCTGTCCTGGCGCAGAGCTCCGAGTAGGGCTGAACCTCTCGCGGAGACCCAGCGGGTTCAAGCCGGACTGCCCAAGCGGAGGGCGAATCGCTCGGCGAACGCGGACATCTCATCGCGCTGCTGGTCCGGTTCGGGGGCGCTGGGGTTCACGACGATGCGGGTCACGCCTTGTGCGGCGAGTGTCTCGACCTGTTCGACGGGCATGTCGATCGACCCCCATCGGGTGTACTCCAGCGCCTCCGGGCTGCGGCCGGCCTCGACGGCGGTCGAGCGGGCGAGGTCCAGCTGGATGGCGCGCTCGTTCAGATCGAGCGCGCCGCCGGGGAAGTAGCCGTCGCCGCGGCGTCCGGCGCGGCGGGCGGCCGCCCGGCTCGATCCGCCGACGTGGATCGGCAGGTGGGTGACCCCGTAGGGCTTGGGGAACTGGCACAGGTCGTCGAAGGCGAAGAACTCCCCGGCGAAGCTGACGCCCTCTTCGCCACCGGCCCAGAGCAGTCGCATGATGTCGATCGCCTCATCGGTACGACGGCCGCGGGTGCTGAAGTCGACCCCCACCGCCCGAGCCTCGCCCGGCAGGGAGCCGAGCCCCACGGTCAGCAGCCGCATCCGCCCCTTGGACAGCACGTCGATGGTCGCCAGGCGCTTGGCGAGAACCACCGGATGGTGGTACGGCAGCAGCAGTACCCCCGTTCCGAGCAGGATCCGCTCCGTGGCCGCGGCGACGAAGCTCAGGCAATCGAGCGGATCGCCGTAAGGCAGTGACGGCGGGAGCTCGAAGGGCCCGACCGCGGCGCCGGGATAGAGCGCGATGTGCTCCGGCAGGTAAAGCGAGTCGAAGCCGCAGTCCTCGGCATGCCGGGCATAGGCCGTGATCCTCTCGGGGTCAACGCCGTAGTAGGCCGAGTTATAGCTGATCCCGAACTTCATCGTCATTCCTCCAATTGGCCATGCGCGAGCGGCATGCGACACCCACGTGTCGCAGCCACGCTAGAACGTTGCCACCAGCGTCAAGGCAACTCGGCCGGCGGCGATCTCGTGTCAGCGGCCGTGTCAGCACGGCAACGGCCCGGTATCAGGGCGGTCGGCGATCGTGGCTGCCATGAACGGTTCAGCCATTGCGGCCTCGGGGTTGCGAAAGGCCTACAAAGACAAGATCGTGCTCGACGGCATCGACCTGGACGTCCGGACCGGCACGGTCTTCGCCCTGCTCGGGCCCAACGGCGCCGGGAAGACCACGACGGTGAACGTGTTGACCACGCTGCTGACCCCCGACGCCGGGAAGGCGGTCGTCGCCGGGCACGACGTGGCCACGGAAACCAAGGCGGTACGCGCGGCGATCGGGGTCACCGGGCAGTTCGCTTCGGTGGACGACCTGCTCACCGGCGAGGAGAACCTGCTGCTGATGGCGGATCTCCTGCACCTGCCCAAGGCAGAGGGCAAACGAATCGCCGACCGGCTGCTCGACCGGTTCGAGCTGGTCGAAGCGGCGGGCAAACTGGCGGCGTCCTACTCCGGCGGCATGCGCCGCAAGCTGGACCTTGCCATGACACTGGTCGGCAAGCCGCAGATCATTTTCCTGGACGAGCCCACGACGGGACTCGATCCGCGCAGCCGCCGCACCATGTGGGAGATCATCCGGGAACTGGTCGCCGACGGTACGACCATCTTCCTCACCACCCAGTATCTCGAGGAGGCCGACCAACTCGCCGACCGTATCGCCGTACTCGATCAGGGCCGACTGGTCGCCGAGGGCACCGCCGACGAGCTCAAGCGCCGGATTCCGGCAGCCATGTCCGGCTACGGTTCACCGATCAGTACGCACTCGACGCCGCGGCACGGGTCCTGCACGAGTCCACAAGGGACACCGAAGAGCTGACCTTGCGGGTGCCCGGCGACGGCGGGGTGCGGTCGCTGCGCGCGCTGCTCGATCGGCTCGATGCGCATTCCATCGAAGCCGAGGAACTGTCGGTGCATACACCGGACCTGGATGACGTCTTCCTCGCCCTTACCGGGCATGCGCGCAAGGAGATCAACGCACGATGAACGGCATCTCAGCTTCCCTGGCCGATTCCGCGACCATGCTGCGGCGCAACTTCCGGCACACGATGCGCAATCCGCTGGCACTGTTCAACGGCATCATCATGCCGCTCGTTCTGATGTTCCTGATGGTCTACATACTCGGCGACGCGTTCAACGTCGGCGTCAACTATGCCGATTACGCGACGCCAGGGTTGATCATTACCACCATCTGTTATGGGATCAGCCCCACCGCGATCGCCGTGAATTCCGATATGACAACCGGATTCATCAACCGGCTTCGCGTCATGCAGGTGTCCCGGGGCGCGGTGCTGAACGCGCACGTGATCGCGTCCATGCTCCGGAGCCTGGTGGCCATCGCGCTCATCATCGGGGTCTCGTTCCTGATGGGATTCCGGCCGTCGGCGAGTTTCACGGAGTGGCTAGGCGTGATCGGCATCGTCGCGTTGGCGGTACTGGCGATCGGCTGGCTGACCATCGCGTTCGGCCTCGCGGCGAAGTCGGTGGAAAGCGCGGGCCTCATCGGTGTCCCGCTGATGCTCCTTCCCTTCCTGAGCAGCGCGTTCGTGCCGGCCGACAAGATGGGGGCGGGTGCGCGGCAGTTCGCCGAGTACCAGCCGTTCACCTCGATCATCGAAACCCTGCGCGGGCTGCTGACCGGCGCGCCATCGACGGGCTCGGCCATCACGGCGATCGCCTGGTGTGTGGGGATCACGTTGATCGGCTACCTGTGGGCGCGCTCGACGTTCACGAAGCGAGGGTGATCTCGGCCAGCTCACGCCAATCCCGCTGCTCACCAGCACGGGTCGCCTCGGTGAACACGGTTTCACCGAGGCGATTCCGTGCGTCCGCGGTGATCCTGGAAACGTCCGGCTGCGAATGATCCGGCGTACCGCGTACGCCGTCGCTGGCCGCGAGCAATCGCACGGCCTGTTCGTACTGTCCCTGGCGCAGCGCGAGATCCGCGATCCCGATCAACATCGCGGCGATCAGCGGCGGATACGTCGTCTCCACGGCCGCGCGGAACGCCTCGTTCCGATGCGCGCGGGCCTTCTCGAGATCCTCGGTGAGGTAGGCGTACAGGTCCATGGTCTGGGCGCGGGCCAAGGCACTGAGTTCCTCGTTGCCCAGCATCGACCGCATCATGTCCAGGTGCTGATGCGCCTTGTCCGGCTCGCCGCGCCAGCGCGCCAGATGCGCCTTCGAAAGCTCCAGCTCGGCAAGCGTGTCCGGCCAGGTGATCCCGTCCGCGCACCGCTGCGCTTCGGCCATGGCGGACGTGCTGGATCGTTCATCGCCGAGCAGCCAGTACAGCTGAGCCTGCCGCGCCCGCACGCCGATCACATCCTCGGTCGCGCCGACCTCGGTCAGCGCCACAGCTGCCTCTTCGAAGTGCTCACACGCGCGTACGAACTCGCCGCGCATGGCGAGCCGATCGGCCAGGAAGGTCAGCGACAACGAGATTCCCATCCGGTCACCCAGCGTGCGGAACTCGGCAAGGGCGATCTCGGCGTCGATGTCCACGTCAGTTTCGTCGCCGCCGAGCGTGAGCCGGAATCGGCCGCGAGTGATCCTGGCCTGCGCGCGCACCCAGGGATCGTTGTCGGCGATGAGCGGTTCGAGCGCGGGCATGAAATCCGTCGGCTCCCGCAGCATCCGCTCCCACAGCTCGACGAACGCGAGCATGGGGTGGCGATACCCGCCGTGCTGGGTGAACCGGTGCGCCTCGTGGATCCATTCCTGTGCCTGATACTGATCGCGGCCGGGCCCGGAGGTCAGGAACACCGTCACGATGGTGTACGCCATCGCCCGCACCTCATCGGGCACCTCACCGTGCAGCGAGGCCGCCGCGATGCTCAACTCGGTGCCCTCGGCCCGGTGCCCACTGAGATACCAGTACCAGCCCACGGCCCCGACCAGCCGCATCGCCTCCTGGGCCCATCCCTCGGCGATCGCCCCGCGCAGGGCCGTACCGATGTTGTCGTGCTCGGCCTTGAGCGTGGACAGCCATTCCAGCTGCTCGGCCCGGCGCAGGTGCGGCTCGGCCGTCTCGGCCAGTTCGGTGAAGTAGGCAAGGTGCGCCCGGCGCGTCAGGTCGATTTCCCCGGCTTCGGCGAGCCGCTGCGCCGCGTACTCCCTGATGGTGTTGAGCATCCGGTAGCGCGGCGTGCCCTCGCCGTCGGCGAGCAGCAGCGACTTCTCGATCAACGCGGTCAGCAGGTCGAGCACCTGCTCCCCCGCGAATGCCTCGTCCCCGCACACCCGTTCGGCCGCCTCCAGGCTCACCCCGCCGGAGAACACCGAGAGCCGCCGCAGCACGCCGCGTTCGGCCTCGGACAAAAGATCCCAGCTCCAGTCCACCACCGCGCGCAGCGTCTTGTGCCGGGAGAGCGCCGTACGGCTGCCGCTGGTCAACAGCCGGAATCGGTCATCGAGCCGATGCGCCAGCTGATCGACGGACATGGTGCGCAGCCGTGCCGCGGCCAGTTCGATCGCCAGCGGCACCCCGTCGAGCGCCCGGCAGATCCGCGCCATGGCCGACAAGGTGTGCGCGTCGGAGCCGATGTCCTTGCGCACCAGACCCGCGCGGTCCCGCAGCAGCCGCACCGCGGGCGAGGATCCGATCTCGGAGGGGTCCGCTTCCTTCGCGGGCAGCGCGAGTGGCTCGACCTGCCACAGCACCTCTCCGGTGATGCCGAGCGGTTCTCTGCTCGTGGCCAGAATCCGCAGCCTGCGGCACTCTCCCAGAAGCCGATCCGCGAAAGCGGCGGCCGCCTCGATCACGTGCTCGCAGTTGTCCAGGATCAGCAGGGCCGCGCGCTCCCGGAGCGCGGCGATGAGCCGATCCATCGGTTCCCCACCCCGCGCATCACCGAGCAATGCCTGGTCACGCAGGCCGATCGCGGTAAGGGCGGCCTGCGCCAGCTCACCGCCCGCCTGTACCGAGGCCAGTTCGACCAGCCACGCCCCATCCGGCAGCTCGGCGAGCATCGTCCGGGCGGTCTCCGTGGCCAGCCTTGTCTTGCCGGAGCCACCCGCGCCCGTCATGGTGACCAGCCGGTGCCCGATGGCCACAACGGCGACCGCGGAGATGTCATCGTCCTTGCCGACGAAACTCGTCAGCTCGGCGCGCAGGTTCGTCCTGCGGTTGTCCGCCCGCTCGCCCAGCTCGCCCCGCAGCAACGCGGTGTGCAGCGCGGAGAGCTCGGCCGATGGATCGGCGCCCAGCTCCTCAGCGAGCCGCTCGCGCGTCCGCTGGTAAACGGTCAACGCCTCGTTCCCCCGCCCCGCCTCGGCGAGCGCTCGCATCAACGCCGCCACGAACCCCTCCCGCAGCGGATACGTGGCAACCAGCTCGGTCAGCTCGGAGACCAGCTCCGAGCCGCGACCGAGGCGAATGTCCACATCCACTCGATCCCCGAGCGCGGCGACGTGGAGTTCGTCCAGACGCGCGACCGCGGCGTCGAACAGATCGCTGCCTT
This sequence comes from Nonomuraea sp. NPDC026600, assembly GCF_040638335.1. Taxonomy (NCBI): domain Bacteria; kingdom Bacillati; phylum Actinomycetota; class Actinomycetes; order Streptosporangiales; family Streptosporangiaceae; genus Nonomuraea; species Nonomuraea sp. NPDC026600. The sequence goes on along the minus strand of NZ_JBEZYD010000048.1, from coordinate 26,505 downwards.
GCAGCGCGATGTCCGCCATGGCCGTACCTCGCCACAATGCCAAGGCCGAGCGCAGCAGATCCGCCCGCGCCGCCGGCTCGGCGGCACGGGCCTGACCGACCAGGCGCTCGAACCGGGACACGTCCACGGCATCAGGAGCCACGGCCAGCCGGTACCCGCCGGAATCCGCCTCGATCACACCGTCCGGCAACACCTTGCGCAGCCTGGACACCAACGCCTGCAAGGCATTCGCTTCGTCCGCGGGCGGCTGTTGCCCCCAGATCCAGTCCACCAGCCTCGCACGCGTGACGATCCGGCCAGGTTCGAGGGCGAGTGCTGCCAGCAGCGCGCGCAGCCGAATCCCAGGAACCTCCACCACGGCCCCATCACGGTTCCGGACCTCGAACGGACCAAGCAGTTCAACTCGCACATCAGTCATTGTGCCGAACTGTGGCGACGTCCCGAACCGGTTGCCTGCCTCGTGCGGGCATGTGCCGCACTTCGTGCTTCATGTCCGGGCTCAACACGTCTGCGTGACCAGCGGGATGCGGTGTCGTGTCAGCGGCCGTGTCAGCACGGCAACGGTCCGATATCAGCGCGGTCGGCGATGGTGGCTGCCATGGAACACACCGTCACCACGCTGCCGACCGCGCGTCAGCCCGGCTGTCCCTTCGACCCGCCCAAGGAGCTGATCGACGCCCGCGAACACGGCCCGATCAGCCGCTACCCCTTCCCTGACGGACACCAGGGTTGGCTGGTCACCGGCTACGACCTGGTCCGGTCGATCCTGGCCGACCCACGGTTCAGCTCCCGCAAGGAGCTCATGAGCCACCACCCGACCATCGACTACGGCGACATCGAGGTCCCGCCGGCGCCGCCCGGTGAGTTCCTCCTCATGGACGAGCCACAGCACAGCCGCTACCGCAAACCGCTGGTGGGCAAGTTCACCGTACGCCGGATGCGGCTGCTCACCGAGCGCGTCGAGCAGATCACCGCCGAGCACCTGGACGCGATGGAGAAGGCCGGGCCGTCGGCGGACCTGGTGACCGCGTTCGCCAAGCCCATCCCCGCCATCGTGATCTGCGAGCTGCTGGGCGTGCCGTACGAGGACCGGGGCTCCTTCCAAGGGCATATCGACAAGTTCCTCAGCGGGGAGGTCAGCGACGAGGAACTGATCGCGGCCTACATGGCGACCCAGCAGTACCTCGCGGAGCTGGTGGCCGCCAAGCGCGCCAACCCAACCGACGACGTGCTCAGCGACCTCACCGACAGTGACCTCACCAACGAGGAGCTCAGAGGCGTCGCCCTGATCCTGCTGGCGGCCGGACTCGACACCACCGCGAACATGCTGGCGCTGGGCACCTTCGCCCTGCTGCGCACCCCGGCACAACTGGCCGCGCTGCGCGCCGACCCCACACTCACCGACAACGCCGTCGAAGAGCTGATGCGGTATCTGAGCGTCGCCAAGCAGTTCGTGAGGGTCGCACTGGAGGACGTCGAACTGGGCGGCCACACCATCGAGGCCGGCACGACGGTCATCCTGTCTCTCAACACCGCCAACCGCGACCCCGAGCGCTTCACCGACCCCCACGTGCTCGACCTGCGCAGGCAAGACGGCGGGCACCTGGCCTTCGGCCACGGCATCCACCAATGCCTGGGGCAGCAACTGGCCCGCGTCGAGATGCGGGCCGCCTTCAGCGCGCTGATCAACCGCTTCCCCACGCTGCGCTTGGCCGTACCGGCTGAGGAGATCGCCCTGCGCCCGGAGACCGCCGACATCTACGGCGTCAAAAGCCTCCCCGTCACCTGGGACGTCTGACCGCCGGCCAATGACGCGCTCGCCCGCGGCTGTGGTCACTCGCCTGCGGGCGATGTTCGTTCCCTTGAGTTCCGGATTCGAAGGAGTACGCCACCATGTCCATCACCCTTGTCGACCAGGACAAGCTCACCCTGCGGATCGCCGCGTGGGGCGCCGTCTCGCTGATGTCCGCCGCTGGTGCCGCCGGCTCGGCCCACAAGGTCGCCACTCACGGCTCCATCGCCTTGACCTCCGCGACCGGCCTGGTCGGGCACGTGCTCACCAAGGGCCCCAAGGGCGTGAAGTACGGCAAGTCCGTGGCCGAACTCGCCGACCAGGTGCTGCCGGCCCTGACGGCGGCCATGATCCTGCTCAAGCAGCAGGATCCGGCAGAGGCCGACAACTTCCACAGCACCGTCACCGTCGCCATCGACGCAGCCGCCCGCACCCACCAGGGCGAGCCCAGCCCCGCCATGGCCGAGATGGCCCGCAAGATCACCGAAGCCCTCGACGCCGCTTGATGGGATGTCGACCTGCGCAGGTGTTCTGGCAGGCGGGTGAGTACCGGAGCACGGCGCGGTCAGTGGGAGTCCGGTCTGGGGATATGGATGCCGGCGGCGCGGAGCCTGGTCTCGAAGAGCGCGGCCAGCCGCGCCGCGGCCGGCGTCAGCTCTTCGCCGTGGTGGGCGATCAGCGTGTACCGGGTCGCGGCCTCGGTGCGGGCTTGCAGGCCGGTCACGGTCTTCAGCAGTGCGGGGTTGGCGAGGTAGTGGTCGGCCGCGGCGGTGGCGAGCTCGGCGATGCGGGGGTCGTCCGGTTCCCAGGCGACGGCTTTGGCTGCGCGTTTGGTCAAGGCGACGAGCCGGGTGTCCTCGAGGGCGTGCTCGAAATGGGTGAGGTAGTCGTCGAAGCCTTCTGGGACCAGGGCCTTGGCCAGCACCCAGCCCTCCCTGGTGGCTGCCACCTCGTCCGCGGGGAATCCGCGGCCGAGCATCCGCTCCAGCAGCGCCACAGCGCGGTCGGGCAGCAGAGCCCGGTCACCATCGGCGAGCCGATGCAGCGTGTCACGCCGCGCGATCAACTCCTCGATCCGTTCGTTGAGCTGCCGCTCGACGTCGGCGAGCGCGGCGGCGAACAGCGCGGCATCGGCGTCGAGCAGGGGCCCGATCTCGGCCAGCGGCACCCCGGCGGCGGCCAGCGTCCGGACCTTGACCAGCCGCAACAGCTCGGCCGATCCGTACCGCCGGTAGCCGGAGCTGTCGCGTTCCGGCTCCTTGACCAGGCCGAGCTTGTGGTAGTGCCGCACCGTCTTCACGGTGACGCCGACGAACACCGCCGCCTGCCCGATCGTGACTCCGTTTCTCATCTGCTCAGCCTGCCCTGTGCTCGAGCTCGGCGGCTACGCACACCACAGCCGAGCCCGTTGAGCTCGGCGTGGCCTGACGCACGACCGGAAGGGGTCGCCCCTCGAGGCGTACGGGTCACAGGTGCTCAGTTCGCCGGCTGAGCCGGGTCGGCCTGCCCACCGCGGAACACCTCGTTGACGAGCTTTTGCTGGGCGTTCTGGAATGCCGTTGCGATGGACAGGTCGGCGTCGTCCACGCAGTTCAGCGCGGCGGTCAGGGTCTTACTGCCGTCGGGCGTGCTGTACATCAGCGCCGCGTGGCCCACGGCGGCGCCGTTGTGGGAGATGAGGGTGCCGCCGCCGTCTGTGTTCACCACGAACACTCCCAGGCCGTAGTCCATGTTCGGGATGCCGGTCGGGTGTGGGGTGCACATCTCGGTCAGCAGCGGGGCCGGTAGGAGCTTGCCGCCGACCAGCGCGGAGATGAAGGTGTGGAGGTCCTGGGTGGTCGAGATCATGTCGCCGCCGGTGGAGATCCAGGAGGGGTTCTGGCGGGTGACGTCGACCGTTGTCTGCTCGTAGCGGTAATAGGCGTGGGCGTGCGGCTCGGGGATCTCCGGTGAGGCGTCCGGGACGACGGTGTCCGACAGTCCGAGCGGGCCCAGGATCAGCCGCTGCATCTCCTCGCCGAGCGAGCGGCCGGTGACCTTCTCGATCAGCAGCCTGGCCAGCACGTAGTTGGTGTTGGAGTAGCTCCAGCCCGTCCCCGGCTCGAACCGCGCCGGCTTGGACAACGCCAGCTCCACCAGCTCCTGCGGCCGGTAGATCTTGAACCGGTTGTCCAGCCACTCTTTGCCCGTGGTGCTGTAGGGGATGGGAATCCCCCGCACGACCGTCCCGTCGTCGTAGACCTCGCCGCTGAAGTTGAACACCCCGCTGGTGTGCTGCAACAGCATCCGCACCGTGATCCGCCGGTCCAGCCCGAACTCGGGCAGGTAGTCCGCCGCCGGGGTGTCCAGCTCGATCTTGCCCTCGGCCACCAGTTGCAGCACCACGGTCGCGGTGAAGGTCTTGGTGTTGCTGCCGATCCGGACATACCCATTCGTCGGCGGCTTCGCGGCCCCGCCCAGCTCCGCCGCCCCGGCGCTGCCGGCCCACTCGCCCCGCTCATCGTGCACGCGCAGCGACACCCCGGTGAAACCGGAATCGACGATCTCCTGGATGGCCTTCTGCAGCTCCGGGCGATCCTGCCCGGCAGCAGCCGCCCCGGCGGCGTCGAGGGCGGCGGTGATCTTGCGGGCCATCTCGGCCGCGGTGGTGCTGGGCTTGTCCGGGTGGACCTGGGCGGCGTCGATGGCGAGGAGGATGGTCCTGCGGAAGTTGTCGGCTTCTGCCGGAGCCTGCTCGCCGAGCAGCTTCATGGCTGTGGCCAGGGCCGGCAGCACCCGGTCGGCGAGTTCGGCGACGGTCTTGCCCTTCAGATCGATGTCCTTGGCCTTCGCGGCGAGCACGTGCCCGACCAGACCGGTCGCCGACGTCAGGGCGATGGCGGCATTCGTGGCGGCCTTGTGGGGCGAGCCGGTGGCGGCGGCCATCAGCGACACGGCGCCGTACGCGGCGGTCCGCAGGGTGCTCTTGTCCTGGTCGGAAAGGGTGATGGACATGGTTGTCTGCTCCGTTAAATCTGTTATGTCCGGTCGGCGTCGTGCCGCTGCGACGAGCTTCCACCCTGACCCAAGGTCAACCTCAACCGTGATCTGGCTCACACGCGGTCAATCGCACCGGGAATGATCGCGTCGGCTTTGTGGTTGCGCGGAACGAAGATTCGTCGACAGCATGGAGACGGGCAACATGCCACTCAAAGGCGAGTACGAGCCGAGCACGGCGCAGTTGGTACGTGACCAGGTGGAGCTGTACGAAAGCTCCGGTGGTACGGAAGGAACGACGCTGAGGAGCCTGGTCGGTTCGGAGGACGTGAGGCGGCGGGACATGCCTGTCGTCATCCTGACCACCCTGGGCGCGAAGAGCGGCAAGATCCGCAAGTCTCCGCTCATGCGGGTGGAGCACGACGGCTCCTACGTCGTGGTCGCCTCCTTGGGAGGGGCCCCCAAGCACCCGGTCTGGTACTACAACGTGGTGGCCGACCCTCGGGTGGAGCTTCAGGACGGCCCGGTGCGTCAGGACATGCTGGCCCGCGAGGTGACCGGGGACGAGAAGACGGCGTGGTGGGCTCGAGCCGTCGAGGCGTACCCGGACTATGCCGACTACCAGAAGAAGACGGACCGGGAGATCCCGGTCTTCGTTCTGGAGCCGGCGGCCGAGGAGCACTGACCGTCGTTCGAGGGCTGGGGCGTGGAGGTCGTGGTTGATGGCCCGGATGGGGTTGATTGCGCGTGACGTCGGCCGACGATGCGGTCCTTACCGCCATACGCCGCGCTGATACGGAGCGGCTGTCAGCCAGTCTTGATCCGTTGGGGTGTCCGCCGGCCATCCTGCGGCTTCTTGTCCGGCATGAGGATCCACGACTTCGGGGACTGGGCCTCGTATGCCTGGCCGAACGCCTTGAAGCGAGACGGGATGAAGACCGTTCCGAGCTGGCCGGATTCGCGGCGTCGTTGCCGGGCTCGCCGGCTGGTCCGCCGGAGGCGGCGCTGGTCTTGGCGCACCTCTACCGTCGGCTGCGGGCCTACGTCCGGCCCCGGCCCTGGCCGGAGTGGCGCGCGGCGGATCTGCCGGCCCGGGTCCAAATCGCCTGGCTGAGCGCCGAGATCGCTGACCGGCCCGAGACCCTGCGGGACGAGCCTGTGGGCGAACTGCTCTACCAGGCCGTCCGTGGGATCGGCGCGGCTGACGTGGACGAGCCGGAGAGTCTTGCCCGGGAGTTGTCGGACCGGCTCGATCCGGTGTTGCGGGCGGAGGCTCTGCGGGTTACTCGCGAGGCCGTGCACGCCGGCTTGCTGGCACCGGCACGAGCCCGGACGCTCGTGGTGGGGCTCGCCGGATCGATCGCCGGCGAACCCGTCATGGACGCTGCCGCGGCCGACCTCGCCGCGGCAGCGCTGCGTGAGCTGTCAGAGCCCTGGGCCGCGTTGGATCCGCTGCCACCAGAGCACCTGTACCGGCTCCTCGAGACCGGGCCCGACGTCATCGTCTCCGCAGTGGCCGACGCGGCGATCGAAGCCGCAGCCCACCACGGGCATCAGGACGTGCTCCGCGACGTGGCCGCCGATCGAAACCGGCCCCCGGTGCTGCGACGGCGCGCGCTGGAACTGCTCGGAGACCTTGCGAGCCGCGACGACATCCGCGACCTCGTGGGCTTGGCCGCCACCGACCCGCTCTTGCTCGCCGGCCCGGTCGTCCGGTGCCTGCGCGGCCTGCACCGGCGTGGGCACTTCCCAGCAGGCGACGACGCGCCGGCGATCGTGAGTCTGGGCATCGCCGACCACTCGGTCCCTGCGGGAGAGGTCGCCACCATCTTGTTCACGTGCCGGCGCGAGACGCTCCAAGAGCTGACGACGGCGGCCGTGGACGATCCGCACTGGCCGCGGCGGCTGGAACTCCTGGTCGCCTTGGCCGCTCAGGGCACCGGGGATCTACCGGTGGGTGAGAAGGTCACTGATCTGCTGCGCACCGCGCCGGATCCGCGACCGTTCCTGCTAGCGATCCGCGCGTTGCGCCATACGGTCGCCGAGGAGGCCGTCATCGCCGCGCTCCCCCGGTCACCGGCGGCGGCGCTGGAGGCTCTTGAAGCCGTGGGCGGAGCCCGGACGGTCAAAGCGCTGCGAGACGGGCTGGGCCTGGACGGACCACACGGCGGAAACGGTGTCGGCACGGTGGTGTCCTACCTGCGACCGGTTCGCCACCGGGCCCTGGAAGTGCTGTGGCATCTCACCGAGGACCCCGACCGGCGGCAGTCGATCCTGGTGCGGCTCGACCCGCAGGATCTGCCTGGTCGAATCGCCGCCGATCTCGGCGGCCCGGACGAACGGGAACTGGCGTTGCTCCGCGCAGGCCTGGACCCCGACGAGCCCGTGGCCGCCCTGTGCACGCTGGCCCGCAACGGCAGCTCCAGCATGGTGCCCGCCATCGCCGACCTGCTGCTGCGGGTCGTGTCCGACCTCGCGGCCTCCTGGGCGCCGGGCGCGTCCGGCGGCAGCGGCGAACCGGCGGTGCCGCCGGAAGTCGTTACGGCCATCGGTGACCTAGGTGGTCGCCTCTACGCAAGGGGGAAGATCCGGCCGCGCTGTCTTGTGGACGCCGCGGACGCGCGGGAGGCCGGCGACGCGCTCGTCGCGAGCATCGCGCTCGATCTACTGGACCGCCCCGCGCTCATCGCGGCTGAGCAGATGATCCTGCTCAGCCTGCTTCTCCAGACCTCTCACCGCGCGATCCGGTCACGCGTACATCCGCTGCTACGCCACCGTGACCGCCACGTCCGCAAGCACGTCATCGCGTTGCTCGCCCGCGACGCCGACGGCGAGGACGCACAGGCATTGTCGGCAAGTCTGATCCCGCTCACCACCGCCCCCGACGTACAGACCGTACGGCAGACGCTGCTCGCGCTCGGGCACGCGCGCGCGTGCTGGGCCGCAGCGGCGATCGCGGCCTGTCTCGACCATCCCAACATGAACGTCAAGAAGACCGCCGCGACCGCGCTGATCCACGCCGGAGCCCCGGTGGCCGTGCCGAAGCTGCTGTTCTGGCTCGGCCGGCACGACAACCCGGGCCTGCGTGCCGCGCTCATCGAGGCGTTGCGGACAATCCTCGGCGACGCCTACACCGCCACCGTCGTCGCCGCGACCGACCACGCCGGCGACAACCGTGCCCGTGACCTGCTACTGGCCGGACTCGACGGCTCACTGACCGCCCGTACCGTCGGCGCGCTGGCCGACCAGGGGTCACCGGCCGGGGCGACCTTGCTCTCGCTCGTCGCCGCAGGCCGGCTCACCCTTGGCTCGGGTACAGCTACGGAACTGGCGGACCGGATGGCAGCCCACGGCATCACACCGCCGGCCGCCCCGCCGGCAGCCCGGCCGGACGCCGAGCTCGACGCTTTGGTGAGCCGCGGCTGGAACACCGAGACCGCACGGCGCCTTGCGGAAAGGTACGAGCGCGACCCCGACCAGCCATCCACCGAACGGCTGACCCGGCTCCGGCCGATGCTGGCACGTTGGCTGGAACTGGCCGCCGAAAGGCCAGAAGATCGCGGCCGAGTCCTGCGGTTCACCCTGCGGCTGTGCCCCCGGCCGTGGACAGCCGGCGAGAGGGAGACCTTCGCCCGGTCGGTACGGACGCTGGTCGCCGGGCTGGCCGACATCGGCGATGCTCACCGCGACCGTCTCCTCACCCTGCTTGAAGACACGGTCGTGCGGCTGTCTTCCACAGATGCGTTCGACATCGCCGCGCGGATTCGCGCGCTGCCGCCGGAGGCCGCGGGGAGCCGGTCCGCGCTGATGCTGCTGCGCCGATGCGGCGCGGTGCTGACCCGCACCGATCTCGGGCGGGCACTGGCCGCCGCCCGCGCGGGCGCGAACCCGTGGCTGGCTGAGCAGGAGGTGTTGCGGGAGGCCTTCGGGCTGCCGCGACCGATCACCGCCGCCTCATCGAGCGGCTCCGCTGAGGCGCACGAGCGCCCCGCCGTACGCCGATGGCGGGAGGCCCTCGCCGCGGCCGCCCGCACACCCGGCACCCTCCGGCGATTCCGCGTCGCCGACCGGCCCGTAGACGGTCTCGACCCCCAAGACTCGGACGAGGCCTCCCACGGACACGGCGCCCGTGCTGGTCGCGACGGACGCCCAGCCGATTCACGCGACCGGCTCAACGCTCTGATCGGCGTCTTCCCGACCGCCGACACGGAAGTGCGCGACGTCCTGCTGGACTGGATGATCGAGCTGCAGCCATTCGACGCGCCATCGTGGACCATCACGGAGGACGCCCACCGGTCCACGTCAACCGCCGATGTAGATCGGGACCGGCCCCGCTCAGAGGTCCTGTACGAACGCCTGCTGGAGATGCTGGACGATCCCGTGCAGGATAAACGCGAAGCCGCGGCCGGTGCCTTGCTGAGCTGGCCCGAACCCCGGTTCCGGCTCACGGTGCTGCGTGCCTACCTCCACGGCCGGGTCGACCTCACCGTCACCGCGGATCTCGCGCAGGCCCTGACCCTCATGGGCGAGACCGAAATACGCGAGGTGGGCGACCATGACTCCGGCGCCGGCGAACGGATCGCCCGCGTCGCCGCCCATCTGGCCCCGCCGGACGTGGAACGACTCATCCCCCTGTTGTTGTCATGGTGGGAACATGGCGGACCCGCCCTTCATGCCTCAGCCGAGCGGGCGTTGCGGAAGGTGGCCCCCGACGTCTTGGCCGAGACCCTGTCCGGCCGTCTCGAAGCCGGAGCCTGGGGCCTGTTCGATCTCATCTCCGGCGTCGCGCTGCTGGCCACCCCCTCGTTGGTGCGGGCGCGCCGGCGGCTACGCGAAGAAGGACACGACGACCTGGCCGACAGGATCCTGCTGGCGGAAGGGCCGCTACGCCCTCCCCATGCGGCCCAGCAGGACGTCGCCGCTCTCTCGGCACTTCGCAGCCGAACCCGTGTCCCGCGAGCGGCCGCTCGGGAACAACAGCCGCCCCGGGCGGAACTGCTCCGCCTGGCCCGTACCGGCGGCCCCGAGCAGATCCGCCGGGCGCTGACCCTGCTCGCCGAGCGTTACGACGACGCCCCCGCTCCCCTGCGCCGACACGACGCGGACCAGTCGGCGGATCGCGATCCCGAGCTCAAGGAACTACTCACCGAGTCGCTCGGCCATCCCGAGGCGAGAGTCCGGCTGCACGCCCACCGGATCTCCCGCAAGGTGATGAACCACGTGGACTACCTGGAACAGACCTCGCTGCTGCTGGCCGACCGGCAACCCGACATCGTGCGCTCGGCGGTCAAGACCTTGTGCCACGCGGCGTGGCAGCCGGCCATCCCCGCACTGGTCGACCTGCTCACGCACGCCCACCCCGCCGTCCAAAAAGCCACCTCCAACGGGCTCGTGCTCCTCGGCGCGCCGACGATCCCCGCCCTCAGGCACGCCGCCGGCAAGGCACGCCCGGACAAACGGCACCTCTACACCACCGTGCTAGAGAAGATCACGACCACGATCACCGCTGACCTGGAACCCGACGGCCCTCAGGGTGACCGAGTCCACGCCGTCCACCCTGAGGGCCGCAAAAACTACCAGTAACCCGAGGTCGCCCACGATCTGCCGACATTGGGCCCGAATCCGAAGCCCACCGATGGCCCTGGAGCCCTTGACCGACACGTTGGCGTTCGCGCCCACGCCGAGCCCGACGCCGACCTTGACCCCGGCGGAGAAGCCGATCCCGCTGTTGTCGATGGCCACGCACGCCTCGCCGCCCACTTCGGCGAAGACCTGAAGCGCCGCGCCCAGGCAGATACCAGGCCCTTACCGCGAGCTCCGGGTCGATGCGTCGGACATGCGCCGCATGATCGCGGCGATGGTGGAGGGGTGAGTGAGGTGCGGATGGTGCCCGGCGGCGGGGACGGTCGTGACGGTGGCCGGGCCGGGCTCGCCGACCAGCGGATCCAGTTGTCCGGCAACGATGTGGACCGGGACGGAGACGGTTCCGCCCAGCAGGGCTTGGAGGGCGGCGCGCTCGGCGGGGTGGTACGCGGCCCGCAGCCACTGGGCCGTACGGCGGGCGACGCCGGGCCGGTGCAGTTGGGCGGCGGCGCTCGCGATGGCCCGACGGGCTTCGTCCGAGGAAACGCCGCCCGCGCCGAGGAGTGAGGTCGCGAGCCGGTCGGCGGAGATCCTCTTGAGGAGTGGCGCGGCGAGCGTCGGTGTGCGGAGCAACCTGGGGGCCACCTCCTGGAGGAAATAAGGCGAGACGAGGAGCAGGGCCGAGATGCGATCAGGATGAGCGGCGGCGTAGCGGAGCGCCGGTGCGGCGGCCGCCGAGTGGGCGACGATGACCGGCCGGGTTCGTACGGGCGCCAGTAGATCGGTGAGCCAGTCCAGCGGGGTGGCCGTCGTGGGCGCCGAACGGCCGAGTCCCGGCAGGTCGGCGACGAGGGCGGGTGCTTCGTCCAGTTCGCCGAGCACGCCCTGCCAGGACTCGCCATCGAGGGGAAGCCCGTGCAGGAGTACGAAGCCGGGCGAGGTCCTGTCCCCGGCGACATAGGTCCGGGATCCGCCGACGTCGTGGAAGCCGCCAGGAAGCCCGGCCGGATTCGTCCCGAACCTGTCGGCCACCAGCCGATCGGCCCAGCGGCGCAGCGCGGTCTCGACGGGCGGCTGCCGGAGCCGCGCGGCCTCGGCGACCTTCTCGGCCGAGACCGTGTCGTAACGGTCCTCGGTCAGGAAGGCCAAGGTCTCGGGGTTGGCTCCGGTCAGGGCGGCGGGGAGGCGGCGGATCAGGGCCACCGGTACGAGGGCCTTCGGCGCGGGTACGCCCAGGTGGCGCCCGAGCAGGCGCACCAGGTCGGGCAGGTCCGGGGTGTTCTCGTCGAGCACCCAGTGCAGGCCGCCGGGCTCCGGGTCGTGTTCGGGGATGGCGGCCATGAACTTCGCGAAATGATCCACGGGCACCACGGGCACGAACGTACGGGCGGTGCCCGGCAGCGCCGGAAGCCGGCCCGTCCACAGGTCGCGGACCAGTTCGGCCAGGCCGATGTACTGGCCGGCCTCGCCCGTGGTGGAGTGGCCGATCACGGTGCTCGGATTCACCACGGTCAGCGGGACCCCCAACTGCGCCGCGACGACCCGTACGGCCGCGTCCCCCTCGGTCTTGGAGCCCTCATAAGCCCCCTTGCCTCGGTAGAGCTTCACCAGTTCGGCCTCCGGAAGCGGATACCGCGCCTGCGGGTCCAGCCCGACCCGGTAGCCCGACACGTGGATCAGCCTGCGCAGGCCGGCCCGGGTCGCGGCCCAGCGCAGCACGTTGAGGGCGCCTTCGACGTTGACCGTCCTGGCCTCCTCGCGCCGCAGCCCGAACCGGTAGACGGCGGCGGTGTTGAAGACATCCCGTACGCCGGCGAGCCGCTCGTCGTCGGCCGCGCTCAGCCCCAGGCCCGCACCGGCCGTGAGATCACCGGCCACGACCGCGAGCCGCCCGGCTCCCACGCCGTGATCTTGTAGCCAGGCGCGCAGTTCGCCCGCGCGGCCCTGAGCCGGTTCGCGAAGAACGGCCGCGATCGTCCGGCCCTGCTTCAGCAGGTGCAGCACCGTCCACCTGCCGATGAAGCCGTTCGCGCCGAATACCACGGCGTCCGGCGAAGTCTCTTCCATTCGCTTCCCTCTCTAGACCGATCTACATAATCCGTGGGCCAAAAAAGGCGCCCGGCACCCCGGCTACGGTCAGCCGGTGCCGAGCAGCTTGGCGATGCGGCGGCCGGTCCGCTCGATGGGGACCCGGCTGCGGCCGGCGCGAGCCAGCACCAGCGCCCCTTCGATCAGGGCGAGCACCGTCGCCGCGAGCTCATCCGACTCCTCCGCGTCGTGACCGTCGGCCCGGAGGGCATCGGCCAGCGCCCGCTGCCAGCCCGCGTAGATGCCGCCGCAGATCGGCTGGAGGTCGTCGTTGGTCGCGGCGACCTCCAGGGCGACGGTCGCCACCGGGCAGCCCTTGGCGTAGCCGGCCGCCACCATCCGGTCGGCCAGCCCGTCCAGCAGGGCCAGTACGAGATCGCCAGAGGTGGACGCCGTCGCGGCCAGCTCCCCGACCATGCCGTCGACCTCCCGGCCCGCGGCGGCGAGTGCCTCGCCGACGAGCTGGTCCTTGCCGCCGGGGAAGTGGTGATAAAGCGAGCCCCGAGGAGCACCGGCGACCGCGAGCACCTCGTTGAGCCCGGTGCCGTGATAGCCCTTCGCCTCCACGAGCGTCCGAGCCGCCTCGATCAGCCGCGCCCGCGTCTCATCACCTTTGATCGCCACACCCAGAAAATAGACCGGTCTGCATATACTTGTCCAATCCGATGGCAGGTCACTTCTCGGCGGCCAGCCGTACTCCCAGCCCGATGAAGATGCTCCCCGTCGCGATATCGAGCCGGCGGCGCGCGGCGTGCCGACGACGCAGCCATCCTCCGATCCGCCCCGCCAGCACCCCGACCAGCCCGTCGACCAGGAACTCCAACACGATCAGAATGGCGCCGAGGATGGCGAACTGCAGCCAGACCTGACCCAGCCGCGGGTCGATGAACTGGGGAAGGAAGGCGATCGTGAAGGTGACCATCTTCGGGTTCAGCAGGTTGGTCAGCAAGCCGTTGAGGTACGCCCGCCGGCCCGGCATCCCTTCGCCGAGGACCGGCAGCTCATCGTGGCCGGCCTTGCTGCGGCGAAGAGTCTGCACGCCGAGGTAGATCAGGTAGGCGGCACCGGCGATCCGTACCACCGTGAAGGCGACCGGCACCGCCGCGAAGAGCGCGGCCAGTCCCGCGGCCGCCACGGCGATGTGCACGGCCTCGCTCGTCGCCACCCCGGCCGTGGCCAGCAGGCCGGCGCGCGGACCGCCGCGCATCCCACAGCCCAGGATGAACAGCATGTCGGGCCCCGGAGTGATCATGGCGACGATGGTGGTCACGGTGAAGGCGAGAAGCAGGTGCTGGTCGATCGGCATACCGCGATCGTGCCATAGCCGGACATGTCGGACGGGTGGTGCCCCACGCAGCCTGTGGGGCGTGAGATAATGACTCCTACGACGCCCTCTCGGCCTCGGGTCCAGCGACCCAGACGAGAGGGTTTTTTCATGCCCGCAGTGACCCGTCACTCTGCGGCGGCATGCCACCCGATCAAGGAGAATTCGATGAAGCTCGGTCTGACCTGCCCACGTTTCACCTGGCCCGGCGGTGATGCCGCCATCTCCGGGCGGTTCGCGGCCGTCGCCCGCGGCGCCGACGAAGCGGGCCTGCACAGTCTGTGGGTGATGGACCATTTCTTCCAGATCCCCAACTTCGGCGCCGTGGAGGATCCGATGCTGGAGGCGTACGGTGCGCTGTCCTACGCCGCCGCTCTCACCAGCCGGGTCACGCTGGGCACTCTCGTCACCGGCGCCGTCTACCGTGCACCGGGACTGTTGGTGAAGCAGGTCAGCACCCTGGACGCACTCTCCGGCGGTCGCGCCGTCCTCGGCATCGGCGCCGGCTGGTACGAGCCGGAGGCCCGCGGGCTCGGCCTGCGTTTCCCTCCGCTGGCCGAGCGGTTCGAGCAGCTGGAGGAGACGCTCCAGATCGCCCGGCAGATGTGGAGCGAGGAGGACAAGCCTTACGAGGGCCGGCATTACCGGCTGGAACGTACGCTCAACGCCCCGCAGGCGCGCCCGCCGATCCTGATCGGCGGCAGCGGGGAGAAGAAGACCCTCCGGCTGGTCGCCGAGTACGCCGACGCCTGCAACTTCCTGGACGGCGCCGACGTACGGCACAAGCTCGGCGTGCTGCGCGCTCACTGCGAGCGGCTGGGCCGGCCCTACGAGGAGATCGAAAAGACCCTCCACCTGCGGGTGCCTGACGGGCAGAGCATCGAGGAGAGCGTCCAGCGCTGCGGCGACCTCGCCGCTCTGGGCATCGACCACGTCATCGTCGCCGTCCCCGATGCCGCCGCCGACTCCTCACTCGCCCACCTGGCCGACCTCGCCGCACAGATCGCCGCCATCACCCCAGCCGGGCGCTAAGGGCTTGAACCTCCCGTGGCGGGAGGTCTTACCGTCGTGTCCGTGACCGAAAACGACGGCGACGAGCGTCGATGGAGCATCGGGGAACTGGCCAAGGCCACCGGCGTCACCATCCGCACGCTCTACCACTATGACGAGATCGGCCTGGTCCAGGCCGGCGAGCGGACCGCGTCCGGCCATCGCCGCTACACCGGGGCCGACCTGCGGCAGTTGTATCGGGTACGCGCCCTGCGCGGGCTGGGACTGTCGCTGGAGGAGATCGCGAACGTCCTCGCGCGGCCGGTGGACGACCTGACGGCCATGCGCGGCCTGCTCGGCGCCCAGCTCGCCGAACTGGACCTGCGGCTCGCCCGGATGGGGCAGCTGAAGGAGCGGATCGGCGGGCTGCTGGGGGTGATTGACCAGTCGGTCATGCCCGACCCCGAGCAGTTCATGACCACCCTCGAAGTGATCTCGATGTACGAGAGCTACTTCGGCCAGGAAGTACGCGACGACCTGGCCAAACGCCGGATGCGGCTCGGTGGGGACGCGATGGAGGGCTTCCGGGCCGAGTGGCTCGTCCTCCTCCGGGAGGCCCGGGAGCACATGCTGGCGGACACCCCCGTCGACGACCCGCAGGTACGGGAAGTGACCGCGCGCTGGGAGGCGTTGGCGAGCGCGCTTCAGAGTGGCGACCAACAGGTCGACGCGCGGGCCCAGGCCGCCGGAATGGCGTTCTGGCGCGACAACAGCGCCAAGATCAGCGAGGAGATCAGCCGCCAGGTCGACTGGCTGGACGCGGGCGACCTGCCCGCCATCATGAGCTACTTCGAGCGCGTCCGGAAGGCGCGCGACGATCACCGAACAGGAGCGTGACGCGAGGATGCGCTATCCCGAGGCGCCGGTACGACCGGAGCACAACGAGGTCGGTGGGCTGGTCTTCGACGACCCCTACCAATGGCTGGAGGAGGACGACGGGGAGGGCGTGGCGGCCTGGCAGCAGGCCCAGGACGAGCTGGCCCGGTCCTCCGTGCACGGCTGGCCGCATCATGAGGCGCTCGCGGCCCGCGTCGGGGACCTGGTCGAGCAGATGGACGCCCGCAACCTGGTGGTCCCGGTGCGGTACGGGCCGCGGTGGTTCCGCAGCCGCATCCCCGACGGCCAGGAGCTGATGGTCTTCGAGACGGCCGACGCCCCCACCGGTCCGTGGCGCATGGTGATCGACCTCAACGAGATGTCCGCCGGTACGCCGCTGCGGATGAGCCCGTACCCCTCACCCGACGGCCGTCTGCTGGCGTACTCCCTGGACGCGGGGGGCCAGGAGCTGCCGGCGCTCAAGGTGATCGAGATCGACACCGGGAAGGTGCTGCTGGACGGCGTACCGCAGCAGCGACCGGGCCTGGTGGCCTGGCTCCCGGACGGCAGCGGCTTCTTCTACATGGCCAACGAGGCTGGGGCGGCGGCGTTACGGTGGCGGCTGTTCTTCCACCGGCTGGGGCAGCCGGCGCCCACCGAGCCAGAGCCGCTGGACATCCCGCACCTGTTCGCCATCCCCAAGATCTCCCGGGATGGGCGCTGGGCGATGCTCCAGGTCGACCATCTGCGGCCCCGGCCGCACTTCATCGCCCGCCTGGACGAACCTTGGGAGTGGCGCGAGTTCATCACCGACGCCGAGCACCTGTACAAGGGCGTCCTCGTCGACGGCTCCTTCGTGGCCGTCACCACGGCGGGCGCCCCGCGAGGCCGCCTGGTCCGCATCCCGCTGGACAGCCCCGGCGACCCCGCCACCTGGACCGAGCTGGTGCCCGGCGGCGACGCCGTACTCACCGGCGTGACCCTGGTCGGCGACCGGCTGGTACTCGGCGAACTGGTCGACACCGTCTCCCGCATCCGGATCCTCACCCTGGACGGCGCGGACCTCGGGGAGGTCCCGCTGCCCGGCCAGGGCTCGGTCAGCTCCATCGCCCAGGGAGTCGTCGCTCTGGGCGTGATGGACCAGGTGGTGGGCTGCCAGGACGCGATCACCTTCGGCTACACCTCCTACACCCAGTCCCCCACGGTCTACCACTATGAGCTGGAGTCGGGGACGCTGACCGCGCTGCAGGGGTCAAGCCACACCCTGACCGGCCTGGTCACCACCCGCGTGTGGGCCGCCTCGGCCGACGGCACCCGCGTGCCCTGCACCCTGGTCCACCGCGCCGACCTGGACCGTTCGCGTCCGCAGCCGACCCTGATCCAGGGGTACGGCGGCTTCAACGTCGCCGTACTGGCGTCCTACCTCGGCCCTTTAGCGGCGTTCGTGGAGGCGGGCGGGATCTACGCGCACGCCCACGTACGCGGCGGCGGGGAGTTCGGCCTCCCATGGTGGGAGGGCGGGCGGCTGCACGCCAAGCAGAACACCTTCGACGACCTGTACGCCATCGCCGAGCAGTTGATCGCCGACGGGGTCACCACGCCTGACCGGCTGGCGATCCAGGGCGCTTCGAACGGCGGCCTGCTCACCGCCGCGGCCGTGACCCAACGGCCGGAACTGTGGCGGGCAGTGGTCTGCGGCGCCCCCAAACTGGACCTGATGCGCGTCGCCCGCGACCCGGTGGGCACCGCCGCCACCCTCTCCGAGTACGGCAATCCCCACGACCCGGCCGACGCGCCCGTGCTCATGGCCTACTCCCCGTACCACAACGTGAAACCGGGCACGGCCTACCCGGCGATCCTGCTGGACGCGGGCGCCAACGACCCCCGTTGCCCCGCCTGGCACTCCCGTAAGTTCGCCGCCAGAACGCAGGCCGCCACCACCTCCTCCCATCCCATCCTGCTGCGCGTCTGGTCCGACGCGGGACACGGTGGGACGAACTGGAGCACGATCGTGCAGCAGCTGAGCTTCTGGCTGGCGTTCGTCATGCGGGAACTGGGTCTCGAGGTCACCGTCCGTCGTTCGACGGCATGAGCCACCTCATGGCCTCGTGCCATCGGGGAACCCGGTCCAGCGCAGGTCGGTCGGGAGGTGGCTCATGTCGTTGAACATCACGATCGTGGGCGGCAGGCCGTTTCGATACTCGATGACGGTCAGTGCGGTGTTGGCGCTGTTCAGGCCGAGCCACCGGGACGGCGGCGCGTCCAGCGCGTGCCGTACCAGCCACGCGATCTGATAGGCGTGCGTCACCAGGACCTCGTGGGTGTCGGGCTTGGTGTCGGGGACCTTCGCGAACCGGGCGACCAGCGCCTCGGCCAGCTTCTGGCCCGAGGCCGCCTCGGTGGCGTCGTAGCCGTCGAAGAAGCCGGCCCAGGACGGAGGTGTTTCGGCCGCGCGGGGAACGTAGGGCACGTGGTCGACGAGTTCGGCGGCCTCGGTCACGGGCACGTTCGGTAGATGCCGGGCGAGTTCGTGCGCGCTCGCCGCGGCGCGTGGTAGCGGAGAGTGCCACACGGCGTCGACCGGCAGGCCGGCCAGCCGTTCGCCCAGCAGGCCCGCCTGCCGGCGCCCGATGCCGGTGAGCTCCCCGAACGCGTCGGCGGCGCCGTGGCGCGCAAGGTAGAGGTGTCGCGTTGTCATAGGTGGTCAGGGGCGGGTGTCCGTGCGGGCCCGCTTCCCGTCTCCTTTCGATCCGTAGGTGTGGGTCCGGCAGACAACGAGGAGGCCGTGACGGTGCCGGTGGTGCCGTCGATGGTGATGACGGTGTCGTCGTGGAGCCTGCTCGTCGCGTTCGGGACACCGAGGACGGCGGGGATGGCGTGCTCGCGGGCGACGATCGCGGCGTGGGAGAGCACTCCCCCGGTCTCGGTGACGACGCCGGCGGCGATGCGCAGCAGCGGCGTCCACGCGGGGTCGGTGAAGGGGCAGACGAGGATGTCGCCCGGGTGCACCCGCGCGAAGTCGCCGGGACCGCGGACGATCCTCGCGGTGCCGGTCACGGTCCCGCGGCTGCCTGGTGTTCCGGTGAGTGCGGCCGCCGAGGCGCTGGACGGCGCTGGTGGCGGTGGGGGTGCGGCGGTGACCGGTCGTGCCTGCAGAACCCAGGTGCGGCCGTCGACGATCGCCCACTCGATGTCCTGCGGTCCACCGAGTACGGCGGCGATCTCCTTGCCCAGCTCGGCGAGCCGCGTGGCGGTCGCGTCGTCGATCGTCGGTTGGTCCCGGGCGCCGGTGGGCACGTCGCGGATGACGAGCCGCGTGCCGTGCCGGTCAAGGCGGGTCCGTTTGTCCGCGACGGTGCGGGTGACCGTCCCGTCCCCGGCGACTCGGTAGGCGTCAGGGGTGACCGTGCCCCCGACGATGCTGGGGCCGAGGCCCCAGGACGCCTCGATCTCGGTCGCGTCGTCCGGGTCCGCGGGGGTGAACATGACCCCGGATACCTCGGCGTCGACATGGCGTTGGACGATGACGGCCATCACAAGATCGTCGGAAGGCCGGTCCTGCCGGTAGCCGATGGCACGTGGAGAGAACAACGAGGCCCAGCAGGCACGTACGGCGTCGGTGACCTCGCCGGCTCCGTGCACCGCGAGAAAGCTCTCGTACTGGCCGGCCGCCGATGCCTGACCGGTGTCCTCATCCGCCGCCGATGATCTTACCGCCACGGGCGGATCGCCGAGCTCGTCGAGTGCGCGCCCCAGCGCACCGGCGTGGATCGGGCCGACCTCGATCGCCCGTCGTACCGCGTCAAGATCGTGCAGGTCCAGGTCCCGTACGGCGGCGAGGTAGGCGGCGAACGAGACGACGAAGCCGTCAGGAACCGGCAGGCCCGCGCGCAGCAACGTGCCGAGTGTGCCGGCCTTGCCCCCGCAGGTATCGGCGGCAGCCTCCATGAGAGGTACGATCATCCACCCTGCCTTTCAACAGAATATTGACAACAATTCGTTGAGTGTGCACCATGAGTTACATGCCACGCAAGCAGGACATCGCTCACACCGCGCACGCTGAACGCGTCCAAGCCCGCCGTGAGCGGGACGCGTCCGAGCATCTTCTGAGCCTGGGCGCGGATGCGCTCGACGCCCGCCCGTGGCGGCCCTCGCCCGTCCCGCCGACGGCGGTCGACCTCCTGCAGTTCGCCGTCTGGCGCTGCGCCGACCTGGACCCGGAGGACATCCTGAGCGCGCTCGCCCTCCTGCCCGCCGCCCGCGCCGAGGTCGAAGGACTCGAATCGGGCCTGCTGTTCATGGCCCGGAGCGCCGGACTGACCTGGGCGCAGATGGCGCAGGTGATGGGGTTCAACTCCCCGCAGGCGTGCCAGCAGCACTACACCCGCCTGACCGCACGGCAGGACGCCGACTCGTGACGCGGGACTCGACGCCCGACCTGCTGGTCCTGCACGCCGTACGCATCACCGGGTTCGCGGACACTCCGGTGATCGCTCATCGCTACGGGCTCGACGCGGCCGAGACGAAAGAGCTGCTGCACGACGCCGAGGCCTATGGGTGGGTGGAGCACACCGCCTTCGCCGGCGCCGGAGGCTGGTCGTTGACCGAACGGGGCCGAGCCGAGAACGAGCGTCAGCTCGCGGCCGAGCTCGCCCACGTCGGCGGTGCCGACGAGGTCCGTGACGTCTACCGCCGGTTCCTCCCGCTGAACGCCCTCCTGCTACGAGCCTGCACCGACTGGCAGCTCCGGCCCACCGACGGCGATCGGCTCGCCGTCAACGACCACTCCGATCCCACCTGGGACGCCGGAGTCCTCCTCGAGCTCGCCGGCATCGATCGCGCGCTCACGCCACTCGCGGGCCGGCTCGGGAGCGTCCTGGCACGGTTCCGCGGATACGACACACGCTTCACCACGGCCCTGGCGCGCGTCCAAGCCGGGGAGGGCACCTGGGTCGACCGCACCGACGTCGACTCCTGCCATCGGGTCTGGTTCGAACTCCACGAAGACCTCATCGCCACGCTCGGCCTCAACCGGCACGCGGAACCCTGACCGGTCACCCGCCGGCTGCCCGCTCCAGACTGGCCTCCGCCCGACGGGAATCGGCCCGGCTGATCAGCCGCCTGCCCAGCCGCTGCGCCGGCATCTCCACCCACCGCCAGGTCAGCGCACACAGGCCGAGCAGCGCCGCGCACACCGCCACCAGCAGCGTCAGGCGCACCGCCACCGGCACGGCCGGCGGGTCCGGCAGGAAGAACTCCACGCTCTCCAGCAGCAGCGGGTGCAGCAGGTAGATCGAGTAGGACACCAGGCCCAGCCAGGTCAGCCACGACGGCATCGTGCGGTGGCGCAGTGCCATCCCGGCGGCGAACGTCAGCCAGGCCGCTGCGATCGCCACCTGCAACCCGAACTCGGCGCGCGCCAGCCACAACCCGGCCAGCGGTATCAGCGCCACCCAGGCGATGTGCCGGTGACCGAGTTGGCCAGTTTCGACACGATACAGCGCGGTGCCGGCGAACATGGTGGCCAAGATGAACAGCCCCTGCCACGGTCCGGGGTAACTCTGGTTGACGGCCAGCAGCAGGAGGACCGTGCCCGCGATGACCACGGCGCCCACCTGCCGTACCCGCCTGCCGCCGCGCAGCACCGCGACCAGCCCCGCGGCCAGTACGGCGGTCACCACGACCACGACCGTGAGCATGCGGCCCGCCCCGCCGGCCGACAGGAGCGTCACCGGCAGCAGCCCGGCACCCAGCACGGCGGCCGCCGCGAACACGAGCGCGGCCGCGGTGCTGCGCCGGTGCAAGCCGAGGCTGAACATCGCCGTCAGCAGGAGGTAGAAGGCCATCTCGTAGGACAGTGTCCACAGCACGTTGGCCAGGTTCGGCACGTACAGCAGGTTCTGCAGCATGCTGGCGTGCGCCAGGGCCAGCGCCACCGGCCGACTGCTCCACCAGGTGTGCAGGCCGTCCCAGCCGACCGCCGCCAGCAGCGCCACGCCGGCCGCGCACACGAAGAACAGCGGCCACAGCCGGAAGAACCGCGAGATCCAAAAGGCCCGCACGCTGCCCCGGCGCTCCAGCGATGCCGGCACGATGTAGCCACTGACCAAGAAGAACACCAACACGCCGTACCAGCCGGGTTCGAAGACGGCCTTGATCGGCAGCCGCGCCTCCGGCCACAGCGGTTTGAGCGCGTGCTCGAAGACCACCACTATCGCGGCCAGCCCGCGCAGCGCGTCTAACCAGGCCAGACGCCGCCGCGTATGCGGCGAAGCCGAATCGGCGGCAGTGCGGTGAGCTGAAAGCATCCGGACATCGTAATGAGAAATATCCTTTACGTCCGTCGATCTCCGCCCTGCTGACACCACATCTCAGTCACGAAGCGTGGATGTGGCGCCTGGCCGGTGGTCCGAACCGTCACCGTCCCCTGCGCTTGTAGGAACGGACCGACAGCGGGACGAACACCACCAGCAGCGCGGCCGACCAGAGCAGGACGGCGGCCACCGGATGCGCGAGCGGCCAGGCCACGTCTCCGGACGTCACACCCGGATTGCCGAACAGCTCGCGGGAGGCGGCGGTGAGCGCGCTCACCGGATTCCAGTCGGCCAGGAACCGCAGCCACCCCGGCATGCCGCCGGTCGGGACGAAGGAGTTGGACAGCATCGTGAACGGCAGGAACAGCGGCACCATCGCGTCGGCGACCTGCTCGTTCTTCACCGCCAGGCCCACGTAGACGCCCACCCAGCTCAGCGCGTACCGCAGCACCAGCATCAGCAGGAACGCCTCAGCCGTGGGGATCAGGCCGCGGTGCGGCTGCCAGCCCACCAGCAGGCCCGCCCCCACCATGATGGTCAGCATCAGCAGGCCGACCAGGGAGTCGGCGCCGGTCTGCCCGAACGGCACCGCCAACCGCGCCATCGGCATGGAGCGGAACCGGTCCATCACACCGCGGGAGGCGTCGGTGGCCATCCGCGTCATGACCCCCATCACCGCCGAGAAGGTCACCATCGCGAACAGGCCTGGCATGAGGTACTCGCGGTAGTCGCCGCCGCCCGGCACCTGGATCGCGCTGCCGAAGACGTACCCGAACAGCACCACCATGATGGCCGGGAAGATCAGCGCGGCGACGAGTTCCCCGGGATCCTGTCGCAGCCGTCCCAGCTCGCGGCCGACCAGGGTCAGCCCGTCGGCGAACGTCCAGCGCAGGCGGTGGCCCAGCGGCAGGGTGAGGTCGGTCATCGGACGGTCTCCTTCCGGTCGGTGAGGCGCAGGAACACCTCGTCAAGGGTGGGGCGGCGCAGCCTCACGTCGGCCGCGGCGACCCCGGCGCGGTCGAGCTCGCGCACGATGCCCGCGAGCCGGAAACCGCCGCCGGGCAGGGCGAGGCTGAGCTGGTCGGCGCCCGTGATCGTGGGATCGGTCCCGGCCAGGGCCTTCAGCGCGGTGGCCGCCGGACCCAGCGCGGCGGGGTCGTCGAGAACGACGTCGAGACGGTCCCCGATCGTGGCCTTCAGCTCGTCGGGTGTGCCCGTGGCGATCACCCGGCCGTGGTCGATGACGGCGATGTCGTCGGCCAGCTGGTCGGCCTCGTCCAGATACTGCGTGGTGAGCAGCACCGTGGTGCCGTCCGCCACCAGCTCGCGGACGCTGTCCCAGATCTCGCCGCGGCTGCGCGGGTCCAGGCCGGTGGTCGGCTCGTCCAGGAAGAGCACCTCGGGGCGCAGGATGAGGCTGGTGATCAGGTCGAGGCGACGCCGCATGCCGCCGGAGTAGCCGGTGACCTGCCGATCGGCGGCGTCCATCAGGCCGAAGCGGTCGAGCAGCTCGTCGGCCCGCCGGTGCGCCTCGCGCCGGGACAGGTGGGACAGGCGCCCGAACATGCGCAGGTTGCCACGGCCGGTGAGCTTCTCGTCCACGGCGGCGTACTGGCCCGCGAGCCCGATCCTGGCCCGCACCTCGCCGGCCTCGCGGACGACGTCGTATCCGGCGATGCGGGCGTGCCCGGCATCGGGATCGGACAAGGTCGCCAGAATGCGCACCGCTGTCGTCTTCCCAGCGCCGTTCGGCCCGAGCACGCCGCAGACCGTTCCTTTCGGCACGCTCAGGTCCAGACCTCGCAGCGCATGGGTGTCGCCGAAGGACTTGTGCAGCCCCTCGGCGACCACGATCGGATCCGCCATGAATCCCTCCACTGGGTACGTTGTACGCGGTTGTGGCGTCAGGCTAAACTACTGGGTACTACGTACGCAACTTGAGGGAGGAGCCGGTGACCGACGCCGAGTACGTGAACATCTGGATGCGACCCGAGCGCCCGGCCCGCGGGCCGAAGCCGGCCTACAGCCGCGCGCAGATCACCGAGGCGGCCGTCCGGATCGCCGACGCCGAGGGGCTGGAGGCCGCCACCATGCGGCGGATCGCCGCCGAGATCGGCGCCGGCGCGATGTCCCTCTACCGGTACGTCCCGAGCCGCGACAACCTGGTCGAGCTCATGGCCGACCGGCTGCAGGGCGAGATCGACGTCACGGGCATGCCCTCCGGCGACTGGCGCGCCGACCTGACCCGCTACGCCGACGGGCTGCGGGCCATGTGGCTGAGGCACCCGTGGATCGGCACCGTGCAGCGGTCACTCCCCAGCTTCGGCCCCAACCAGCTGCTCTTGATCGAAGGGCTGATGGGAGTGCTCGACGCCTTCGTCTCCATCGACGAGAACCTCGGCCTCATGGCCATTCTGACCGGCTACGTCGAGGGCACCGTCCGCGAGGAGGTCAGCTCGGCCGAGGAGGTCCGCCGCAGCGGGCTCAGCGAGTCGGAGTGGATGGCGCGGAGCTACCCGTACGTCGACCAGCTGGTGAAGAGCGGGGAGTACCCGATCTTCACCAAGATCGTGATGGAGGCGCGCCAGCCGCACCTGAGCCGCGACGACCAGTTCCGGCACGGGCTCCAGCGCGTCCTCGACTGCATCGCCGCGGCCCTCCCGTCAACGGCCGGGCCTCCGGTGGCGGCGCACGGAGAGGGACAGGAAGACCGCGCCAATTAGCCTCGGCGTATCTCGGTCCCGCGATGTACACTTCGTAAAGTACGTACTTGACGATAATTGCGGAGTTGACGCCAGTGGAGCCTCCGGAGAGTGAGTTCGTCGATCGGATGGGGCTGGTCATGGAGCGTCTGGGCGGGACGCGCACGATGGGCCGCCTGTACGCGTGGCTCATGATCTGCGATCCGCCCGCCCGTTCACTCACCGATCTGGCGGCCGAGCTCGAGGTGAGCAAGACCGCGGTCAGCACGGTCGCCAGGCAACTGGAGGTGGGCGGGATGATCGAGCGCGTGCCCACGGCCAGTCGCGAGCACCGCTACCGGATGACCGGCGGCGGATGGGCGCAGGTCATGCAGGTCCAGCTCGCCGGCGTGCGGATGAGCCTGGACACGCTGGACTTCGGGCTGTCCATCCTCAGCGAGGACCTGCCCGAGCGGCGTGCCCGGGTGGAGGACACCCGCGAGTTCTTCGCCTTCATTCTGCGGGACTCCGAGGAGATGCTCCAGCGCTGGGCCGAATACCGCAAGGAGTCGTCCTGACGTACATCTCGACAGAGAGATCCTCAACCAAGGAGAGGCGATGGCCGACTTCGTCGAGCGGTACGACATCCCGAAGCAACACTTCTGGCTGCACGGGCCCCGATCGGGCCCGCCCGTCGAATTCGACGCCCAGGCCGGGATGTGGAACGTCTACGGTTACCCGGAGCTGCAGGAGGTCATCGGCGACCCCGCGACCTTCTCCTCCGACACGATGCGCATAGTCCCCAAAGGCATGCTGCCGGACGAGGGCTTTTCGCTGGACGGCTTCATCACCCAGATCGACCCGCCGGAGCACGGCAAGCTGCGCAAGCTGGTCAGCAGCGCGTTCACCCGCAAGGTGGTCGCGGATCTCGAACCGCGCATCGCCGCGATCACCCACGAACTGCTCGACGCGGCGCGGGAGCGCGAGCGGTTCGAGCTGGTACGCGATCTGGCCTATCCGCTGCCGGTCATCGTCATCGCCGAGTTGCTGGGGGTGCCCAGCGGTGATCGCGAGCTGTTCAAGCGGTGGGCGGATGCGCTGTTCCAGCGTGACGCCAAGGTCTCGCTCAACCAGTCCGCCGAAGAGCGGAGCGCGGACCTCGAAGCCACGATGAAGCCGTGGCGGGAGATGAGCGACTATCTCGCCGGCCACGCCGCCGAGCGCCGCCGCCAGCCGCGCGCCGACCTGCTCAGCAGGCTGGTCGAGGCCGAGGTGGACGGCGAGCGCCTGCCCGACGCTCAGGTGGTCAACTTCGCGATCGTGCTCCTGCTGGCCGGGCACATCACCACGACGATGCTGCTCGGCAACACGGTGTTGTGCCTGGACGCCTTCCCTGCCCAGCAGGACAGGGTACGCGCCGACCGCGCCTCGGTCCCGGCCGTCATCGAGGAGTCACTGCGGCTCTTCACCCCGTTCGCCGCCCTCGGCCGCGCCACCATGCGCGAGGT
This sequence comes from Nonomuraea sp. NPDC026600, assembly GCF_040638335.1. Taxonomy (NCBI): domain Bacteria; kingdom Bacillati; phylum Actinomycetota; class Actinomycetes; order Streptosporangiales; family Streptosporangiaceae; genus Nonomuraea; species Nonomuraea sp. NPDC026600. Next base: position 373 of record NZ_JBEZYD010000048.1, on the reverse strand, counting down.
CGAGCTCGGCGGGGTGACGATCCCGGCCGATCAGATGGTCATGTGCTGGCTCGCGATGGCCAACCGGGACCCCCGGCAGTTCCCGGATCCCGAGGTGTTCGATCCCGATCGCGATCCCAACCCGCATCTCGCGTTCGGCCGCGGCATCCACTTCTGCATCGGCGCCCCCTTGGCCCGGCTGGAGGGGCGGGTCGCGCTGAACATCCTGCTCGACCGGTTCGATCCCCTGCGCACCGATCCGGAGGACCCCGTGCAGTTCATCCCCACGCCGACCATGACCGGGGTGCGCCGCCTTCCGCTCCTCTAGAAACCGCTGGCCGCGCGGACGGCGGGCGTGAGCACTTGCCCCGCGCGCTCGACCAGAATCGTCATC